>DAINPX010000218.1:0-5709 GCA_036743235.1 Melioribacteraceae bacterium | reverse complement strand
ATAATTAATAGCGGTTTTTATTAAAATTAGTAAAAATTTTTTCATAAAAACCGCTATTAATTATAAACCATAACGATAATCTATTTGCTCAATTTTCTACTGAGGAAAAGATTCAGTATATTGAAAAAATATACAGGAATTTAGAGTATAATACTTTAGCCTTTAACGATCTTAAGCAGACCTGGACATTAACAGACCCTATGTTTGTCCGTGAAATATTTAATAGGTTTGTTGTTAGCAATGCATTGCGAATTGATGGTAAAAAGCCTTCTTCAGATACATTAAAAACAATGATATCGGATATATTTAGCGGATATGTGTTTATTGAGTTAAAAAAAAGGTATTATGATAATGAAATTGAGTTACTTCGTTTTTTTACAGAGTCGTCTTTTGGTAAAGATACTTTAAGAACTTATTTTTTTGACGAGTTTAATGATCCTGTTTTTATTAAATCTATATTAGAATCAAAAGTTTACGAAGACTTAAAATCAAGGATGTATGCACATACCGATTTATCAAAATCATTTTATGACAGCAAAGAAGGATATAAATTTGATATTAACTTAAATGCTCATAATCCAGAATTAAGATTTTATAATTTAACAACCAATGATAAGAATAAATTTTTAATCTCTGCCTTTGGACGTTGGGGGAATGATTATGCCTTATTACCGGGGTGGTATGACCCGCATTATATAGTTGGTCTTAAATTAAAATATATTGATTACTTAATAAATAACCAGCCAAATAGTGCATATAATGTAGAGTTTGGTTTAAGTGTTGATGCACGCTGGCCCGGTTTTAACTTTTCGGAAGGAGAATACGGAAGAAGGGTATTTAGTAGTGGTGATTGCTTTTTTATTCACTTTGACGGTAATCCTTTAAAGTTGATTTGGCCCAAATTGAATAAATTAGATTTGCATTTAGATGGTAAATTTGCTTTAAGTATGTACGAATCAAAAAATTATGATATCGGATATATATCACAATTTTTTTCTAACCGAAATTACTTTAATTTTATTGTTAAATACAAGAATTTAACAAATTTAATGGATTTGGGTTCATTTAATGTCGGACTTGGAGTATCTGTAGTTGATTTTGTGAATTATTATTTAGATCCCCAAAAAATTCTTTTAGTTGACGTTGATAAAGACGGTTCAAAATTTAAAACAATGGTAGTGGGAGAAGCGGGTATCGAAAATTTTGCCGGATTATTACAACATAAAATATACTTGCAATTAAATTACGACTTTGTTGAATCCAACTTTTTTATGGGACTTAAAACACAAGTTATGTTAAGTAATACTTTTGGGTTTGATTTTAAATATTTTAGGGCTTTAATTAAGCCAAGCGGTGGTTTACCTTTCTTTAGATTTGAAAATTATTTGGTCTTTTCGCCTATAATTAGGATTAACTATTAGTAGTTTAGTGAGGAGTTATGGTACTTATTAAAAATAAACAAATTTTTTATTTTATTTTATTAATTTTTTCAATACTTCACTTTAATACTAATACTTTTTCTTTAAGTAATAATATTTTGGCAAGAAATACTTTTACTAAAAGTTTAGATCCTAAGGCAAAATCAATTACAGTTACAGATCCAAACGGAAGCGAAATTTGGCAAGCAGGTACGGATCAAGTAATAAAATGGAACAGTAGCGAAGTTGAATTTGTAGATATAAGTTACTCAACAAATAACGGACTTAATTGGAATCTTATAACCAGCGGCTACCCTGCCAGCTGGCAACAATATTGGTGGTCAATTCCTATTTCGATTACTCCTTCCCAGGAGTTTAGGATAAGAGTATCCGAAAACGGAAATCCTGCATTATTTGATATAAGCGATGACAAATTAACACTTACTAAATTATTAATTACGGCACCAAGTTCAACAATCTCTTTCCAAACCGGAAGGGTTGATACAATTAAATGGGTAGCAAGTAGCGATATTGATTCGGTTGATATTGAAATAAGTTTTAACAACGGAAATTTTAATTTAATAAAACGTGTTCCTGCTTCGGTCGGAAAATATGCATATACTGTTCCAAATAATCCCTCGCGTTTTAATAAAATAAGGATAAAAAATTATAATAAACCTGATTTTTATTATACTACAGATTATTTTAGAATTGCAAGATTAATACTTAGTTCTCCTAATGGTGGTGAAAATTGGTTTAATGGTACAAACCGTACAATTACTTGGAATAGCTTAAGCATTACAAATGTTAGAATAGAGTACTCAACCGATGCTGGTGTAAGTTGGCAAAATGTAATAAACGATTATTCCGCAACTCCTAATTCGTATAATTGGACTATTCCCAATGCCGGAACTATTACGGGTTTAGTTAGAATTTCGGATGCTGACGAACCTAAAATTTATGATATTAGTGATAATTATTTTACGCTTACAAAATTATTTGTAACTACACCAAACGATTCAACAGGGTGGAAAATTGGGGCTCAGGTAAATATTGGATGGTCAACCAACTTAACAGATAACGTGAAGTTGGAAATTTCTACAAATAATGGTACAAACTGGACCGAAATTGCTACAAATATTCCGGGTTCAAATCAAAATTATTTATATACTGTTCCAAATACGCCGACTAACTTAGGAAGAATTAGAATTTCTAGTTTAACTAATCCCAATTACACAAATATTTCCGAAGGTACATTTACTATTGGCAATATTTCTTTAATTGCGCCAAACGGAGTTGTGTGGCAAGCAGGTACACAACAAAATATTACTTGGAGCTATACAGGATTAAGTTTAGTTAAACTTGAATTTACAACTAATAATGGAGCTACTTGGGTTTTAATTAATTCAAATTTTGATGCTTCATTAGGTTCATATCCTTGGTCTATTCCGTCAACACTTTCTTCAACTAATGTAAAAGTGAGAATTAGTGATGCAGAAACAAATAACGGAGTCTTACAATCTATTAGTAGCAGTTTTACAGTTTCAAATTTACAAATAACCTCTCCGGTTAACGGGGATGTGTTTAAAAGCGGTTCGGTAGTAAATATAGCTTGGAATTCTTCTACAACTATTTCTAATATTAGATTAGCATACAAGACGGAAAATGATGCTGATTGGCAACCAATAAATAATAATAATCCAATACAGGCAAGTTTAGGTAATTATAATTGGACTACACCGGCAAACCTTTCCGGTCAATACTGTCAAATAAGACTAACAACAACAGATAATCCTTCAAATACTGTAATAAGTGACGGTTATTTTCGAGTCGGCTATTTGAATTTAGTAAAACCTAACGGCGGTGAAAAACTGATTGGAAACGGTATATATCAAATTAGATGGAATAGCAGTTCAAGTATTCAATATGTTAGAATTGAATATTCGTTAGACGGCGGAACTAATTATATTACAATTCCGGGCGGTTATGAATATCCCGCAGCAGGCGGTTCATTTCCTTGGCAAGTGCCAAATACAATAAATAATACTGCTCGTGTTCGTATTTCGGATGCTTTTGCTCCTATTGTTCTTTCTGATATTAGTGATAATAATTTTTCAATTGCAGAATTAACACTTACATATCCAAACGGAGGAGAAGGATTTTTACCCGGGCAACCTATTGCCATTACATGGAATGCGACTAATATTGCAAATATCAATTTAGCTTATAGATCCGTAAACGGAGTTTGGACAAATATAATTCAAGGAATTTCTTCGGCTCCTAAAACATACAACTGGACAATACCAAATACAATATCAAGTGATTTTGATATAAAAATTTCGGCAACCGAAGATACTAGTTTATATGATATTAGTGACGGAAAATGTAAAATTGCCAATGTTAAGGTTAAATATCCAAATTTGGCAGGGGTTATTTTACAAGTCGGAAAGAAGAAAAATATTCAATGGAGTTACAGTAATAATGTTAATACAGTTAATTTAGAAGTATCTACCGATAACGGAACAAGTTGGAATTATATAACAACTCGTCCTGCTGCAGATAGTATTTACGAATGGACAATTCCATACCTTCCTTCCACCCAAGCATTAATACGAATAACAGATGCCGAAAACTCGGCAATTACAGATGTAAGTGATAATATTTTTACTATCAAAGCTTTAGAATTAGTATATCCTAACGGCAAAGAGTACTTTTTGGCTGATAGCACTATAAACATTCGTTGGAATTCGGCAAATGTAGCTAATGTTAAAATTTCTTATGCGGTTGATTCATTATTAAATTGGCTACCGATAAAAACGTTACCTTCCTTACCGGCGTTTTACAGTTGGAAAGTGCCAAATAACCCCACAAATAGAGCAATAATAAAAATTGAAGATGCCGATAATATACCATTAGATATTTCGGATGTTAGCAATGGTAAATTTTCTATCGGAACAATTCAATTAAGTTCACCTAACGGAGGACAAAGTTTTGTTGTTGGCAGCAAGCAGATTATAAGTTGGCAATCGCATGTTAGTGTTCAGAAGGTAAAAATTGAACTTACAACCAACGGAGGTGCTTCGTGGAGTCAGGTTGTCGATTCTTTAGCATCGGTACCATCAACATATTTATGGACTGTCCCCAATGCACGTTCATCCGATTGTAGAATAAGGATAATTGATGTAGCTAATCCAACAGGCTTAACAACAAGAGACCAAAGCGATACAACATTTGCAATCGGAAGTATTTTATTAACTTCTCCAAACGGAGGAGAAAGATATCAAGTTGGTAGTAAAAAGAATATAACATGGGTTAATATTAATTCGGTTAATAAAGTTAATTTAGATTATTCTACCAATAACGGAGTTAACTGGGTTAACATCGTCTCAAATTACGATGCTCCTTTAGAAAATTATGAATGGACTATTCCAAATGTTAATGTTTCGGGAAACAGCATAATAGTTCGTGTAATTAATGTGTCTGATACTGTAGTTAATGATAGAAGTGATAATCCTTTTAGTATTGCTAATATTATTGTTAATAGCCCAAACGGTTCGGAAGTTTATCAAGTTGGAAAAAATTTACCGATTAATTGGACTTCTTGGAATGTTGATTATGTTCAGTTACAATATTCTTATGATAACGGAATTACTTGGAACAATATTAACGGGAGTATTTCTTCGAGCGAAGGACAATATAATAGTTATGTTTTGCCTGATATTCCAAGTACACAGGCTTTAATTAGAGTAGTGGATAATGCCGATAATAGTATTTCGGATAAAAGTGATAATACTTTTAAAGTTTTAAGACTTAATTTAACTTCACCTGACGGTGGTGAAAGTTATAAAATAGGTACATCAAAAACAATTAGTTGGAGTAGCAGCGGTATTCCCTTAATAGATATAAAATACTCAATAGATAACGGTATTAATTGGCTTCCGATTGTATCTAATTATATTGCAGCAACAGGATCGTATAATTGGTTGGTTCCTAATTTACCGACAAGTAATCTTAAAATTAAGATTTATGATATAACAAATACTTTTATCTCCGATTCTTCATCAAATCCGCTTACTTTAGGAACAATTACCGTTTCTCAGCCTACTTCAGGCGAGGTTTTACGAGCTAATTCAGTAAAGACTATTATGTGGACTGCATCACCCGGTATTAATGCAGTTAAGTTGGAATTTTCACCGGATAACGGAACTTCGTGGGAAGTAATTGAAAATAGCATTCCTGCAAATCCCGGTTCATATAATTGGATTGTTAGAGATGTTGCAACTGCATCAGG
>DAINPX010000217.1:0-5714 GCA_036743235.1 Melioribacteraceae bacterium | reverse complement strand
CCAAAATTTTGTTTTCTTCAATTTTTAGCGAAACATTTCCGTCATATGCAGAAACAAACTCTTTATTATATAATTGTTTGCAATAATAAATAAACTCACTTTTTATTGACATGACTGTTCCAATTTCTCCATAATTAGCATATTTAAATAACCATCATATCCTGTAATTTCGGGCTTGGTTCTATTTATAAATGAATTTGTAATAGATTTAATTAAAAACAATTGTTTTGAAGAGCGATTTCTAAAAGCTTTTCTGCCTTCTCCGCTTAAATCAATTGTTAGTTTTGAGGGTTTACCTCGTTTACCAATAATACCATCAATTGCAATTGAACCTTTGTAACCCAAAATTTCAATTCTATTAAAAGCCTTGGGAGTGTTAAAGCTAACATTAAATTGACCGTAGCCCCCCTTTTCATATTTTACTATTCCCGTTGCAAAATCTTCAACTTGCGAGTTAAATATTACATTATCCATAAATCCTTTTACATCAATTATGTTTCCGCCAAAAAATAAAAGCAGGTCAATCATATGAGTGCCAATATCTCGTAATGCTCCTCCTCCGCTAAGTTCTTTAACAAATCTAAAATTTTCGTCCGGAGTGTATTCGGTATTATAATTAACCGAAATACTAACTATTTTACCTAAATAATTTTTATCTATTAATTCTTTGGCTTTTTGTACCAACGGATGAAATCTGTTAACATAATTAACCGCAAAAAGCACATTATTTTTTTTACAGGCTTCATACATTTCAAAAGCTTGTTGAGATGTTAAAGCCAAAGGTTTTTCACATAAAATGTGTTTGCCTGCCCTGGCTGCTTCAATAACCTGAGAATAATGGTTTGCATTAATGCTGCCAATATATAAAGCTTCAAAATTATGTTTCAAAAAATCCGTGTAATTGTCAAAGGCTTTTGGAATAGCATATTTATTTGCAATATACTTTGCTCTATCAAAATTTCCGCTATATACTGCATTAATTTTGTTTTTGCGAATTTTTAATAATTGCGGAATAAACGTGTTTTCGGAAAATTTTCCGCAGCCTGCAATTCCCCAACTTAATTTTTTTAACAATGAATGCGGTAAATGAATTTTTTCTGTTAATTTCATTCTAACCTTCTAAAATTTTAACTTTGCCATTAGTTTATTAATAGGTAATGCCGATTGCATAATGTAAAAATGAATTGCCGGAACATTATGATTTAATAAATCCTCAACTTGTTTTAATGTCCATTCCACACCAATATCAATTGTATGTTCGGGTTTTGAATTTAGTATGTTTTCCGCCAATTCTTTGGGAATATCTATAAAAAAGTTTTTGGGTAATGAGTTTACATGATTTTTTGATGTAAGAATTTTTAACCCCGGTATAATAGGAACGGTAATTCCCGCTTCTCGGCATTTTTTAACGTAATCGTAATATTTTTTATTATCATAAAACATTTGAGTTACAATATAATCGGCACCGGCATCAATTTTTTCTTTAGTGTGTAAAATATCTATATCTAAATTAGGTGCTTCGTAATGCTTTTCGGGGTAACCCGATACCCCTACACAGAAATTAGTTGGCTCGGCATCAAGTAAAGATTCTTCCAAGTATTTCCCGTTGTTCATAGTTTTTATCTGCGTAACTAAGTCCAAAGCACGTAAATTAACACTTCTTCCAAATTTAATCGGTTTGTTAAAAGCCGAATCATCTCCTTTTATTGCCAATACATTATCTATTTGCAAATAGCGTAATTCAATTAAAAAATCTTCAGTTTCTTCTCTTGTAAAACCTTGGCAAATTACATGAGGAACCGCATCAACGTTGTATTTATTTTGAATTAAAGCACAAATTCCTAAAGTGCCGGGTCGTTTACGTTTAATTTTTGCTATAAAACCGCCGTTTGGCGTTTCTTCATAAATAACCTCTGCAGCATGCGAAGTAATATCAATAAACGGAGGATTGTATTTAACTATATCATCCAATAACGAAAGTAATTGTTTTAAATCTCCTCCTCTTTTTGGGGGAATAATTTCAAAACTTATTAAAGGATTTTTAGCTTTTATTAAATGTTCTATAACTTTCATTATTTACCTAAATTATTAATTATGCAAATTTAACAATAATTATTCAATTCTCTTTTATTTTTTGTTTTTTATTGCAATGCAATCTTCAAAAAAATGCTTATTCTTTTCGATATTGGTGTTTACTTTTATATAATTTCCATTAAGCCAATGATATGTCATGTTTTTGTAATGTTTACCGAACGGATGACCCGATTGACCTGTTGGTAATATTAAATATATGTTTTCGCTATCGTTATAATCGTAAATAAACCGCATACTCGGTCCCAAATTATTAGTATATGGTTTATTAAAGTTATATTCACCGTTATTTACAGTAGTTCCGTCACCGCCAATATGGAAAGGACCAACATTAAAAAATTTATCAATTAAAGTAGAATTCCCACTGAAATTATGCTTAAATGTAACAGTATGTATTTTACCCCATTGCCAATCTGTTATATCTTTACTATAGTAAAATTCAAGTTCGGTTAATGCATCTGTTAAACTCTTTCTTATAATATCGTCTCTATTTTCAACTTTATCTGTTTTTACATTATCAAACCAAACAGAATTAGGATTATTTAATAATCGCATTATCACCCTATATGGAATATTGGCTATAAACCTATATTCTTGTAAATAAGTTTTACCCATCTCGTCTTGTAAAGTGTTTTCGATTAATTTTTGTAAAAAAACGGCATAAATAGTAGGAGTTTGTGACCCTGCCAAAACATTATAATCCCATTTTTTTAGTAGTTTTATAGCAAAAGCCAGGTTTTTATCTTTTACTTCAACGTTATCAAAAGCTTTTATTAGGTAAGGAACAAGTTTAGAAGCATAATCTGAGTAGTAGTCATTTTGATAAATCATAAAATCTTTTATAGAATGTTTTTCTTTATTGTTAAGCAAATAGTTAATTCTGTTAATTCTTGAATCGGGCTCCCATAAATTTGATATATGATAACTAAATTTGGGGTCAACTTTATTATTAGCCGTAGCAATAAAACCCTTAGTGGGGTTATAAAAAACCGGCATAGCTTCGTAAGGTACAAAACCCTTCCAATCGTTACTGCTTAAAGTTCCGTCATAAACAAATGACGGAGAATTGTTTGCTCTTATCGGAATTCTTGCTCCACAAACATATCCAATGTTTCCGCTAATATCCGCATATAAAAAGTTTTGTCCGGGAGTATAAAAATATCTAATTGCTTCCTTAAATTCATTAAAATTTTTTGCATTGTTAAGTTTTAAGAAAGAAGTTAATTCATCTCCTGTTTTGTCTAAAGCAACCCAACGCATGCTTAATATACTGTTTTTACGGTATTTATTAGGATAAATTTTATTAAATAAATGAATATCGGAAATTATGGGTCCACGATGAGTTGATTTAATTAATAAAGGAATATTTTTTCCGTCTTTAACATATATAGTGTCTTTTTTAATTGTTAGTTCTTTCCAGTTACCGTCTAATAAATATTGCAAACCTGTGCTATCAAGTTTTTCGGCGTAAAAATCGGCGTCATCGGTCATTACGTTTGTAACTGCCCAACTAATGTTATCATTTTTGCCAATTACAATTGCCGGTAATCCCGGTAAAGTAAATCCGGCAGTTGTATTATTACCGCTTTTAATTACCGCAATAAACCAACGAGAAGGGGATTGTAAAGATAAATGCGGGTCGTTAGCAATTATTGGTTTTCCGGATAGTGATTTGTTTGCACTAATTACCCAGTTATTAGAGCCTATATGCGTTCCTTCAATTCCTATAAACCGTCTAAAATTTTTATCAACTGCAACTAAATTATTATTTGTGTTGGAGTAATATTTTGTAATTTCGTTTATTATATAAGTACTATTCTGGTCGTATAAAGGTAGTAATTCTAAAGATTTATCAGCACCAAATTTATTTATTAAATGAGAGAATGCAAAATCGCTCCACCAACTGATGTTAAGTTCCCATGCTAACATTTTTGCAATATATAAACTATGTTCGGGTTTCCAGTTATATGGAATGTAATTTAATATTGAAAACTCGATTGGTAATTTAGATTTATTATTTTCAATAAAATAATTTATTCCGTTTGTATAAGAATACAAAATTGTTTTTGTATTGTAATCAAGTTCAGCAAATTTTTGCTTTGCAATATCTTTAATTCCTAAAGTTAAAAACATTTTATCAAAAGGAATAGTTTTTTTTCCGAAAACTTGGCTTAATCTTCCGGAAGCAGCTCTTCTAATCAAATCCATTTGAAAAAGTCTTTCTTGAGCATGGGCATAACCAAAGCAAAAGCAGCATCTGCCGGGTTTTTGCTGTCTATATAAACAATTCCTAACGAATCTCTATAGATATTAACTTCTCCTTTAATTTTATCGGTACTTATAGAGTTATTGTATTCGGGTTTTGATTTGTTTATTAATAAGTAAGCAAACACCGTAATAGAAACTACAATTAAAAAAATGGTAATGAAAAATGCTATTGTAACTTTTTTATATGTTCTCATGTCTTTGTTGTTTTAATTTAATATGTAAAAATAATGAATAAATATTAAAAAGGTAACAATATTATTTATTACCTTTTAATCTAAAAATTTTAAAAAGATTAGTAAATTTTCAAACAAATTTAATTTAAATTTATTAAGAACTAAATTAGCAAACCTAATGTTAACCAAATAAAAGAAAGGAAATAATTTGATAGATTTATTAGTTGTAGATATTATAAAAGAAACTGAAAATGCAAATTCTTATATATTAAAAGATATAAATAATAGTATTAAAAATTTTTATCCCGGGCAATATATCACTCTTGTTATAGATAATGACAAAGAAAATATAAAAAGAAGTTATTCAGTCTCTTCATTACCCAACATTTTGCCTTTGTTAAAAATAACAATAAAACATAATAATAAATCACTATTTTATACAGAATTTGCAAATAAAATAAAAATTGGTGATATAATTAAAGCGGAAAAGATAGCCGGTAATTTTTATATTAAGATTAACACTACTATTAATAATTTTTTGTTTATTGCGGCAGGTAGCGGTATAACCCCAATTTTTTCGATGATAAATCAATTGCTTGAAGAACGTAAAGATGTAAATATAAAATTAATATATCAGAACAGAAACGAAAATGTAGTAATTTACAATAAAGAGTTAAAAAATTTACAAAGTGTTTATAAAAACTTTGAAGTAGAATATTATTATAGCCAACCTATAAACTTTAATAGTATAGTGTCAAAAAAACTAAATTCAGAACTATTAACCATTCTATATTTAAAGAATAAAGAATTTTTGAGCAAATCTGAAATATATGTTTGTGGTCCTGATAAATTTATTGAAATTGTTTTTAATACTTTTAAAAATTACGGAATTAACGAGAATAGATTAAAAAGGGAAGTTTTTAATACTAAATCAAAAAACAATAAAATACTGTTAGAGATTTAATCAAAATATTAAAAATTATTAAAAAAATAAAAATAATTTCTTGCATAAAAATAAATTAAGTGTTATTTTAACAGTCTAAATTTTTGTTCTTAAAAATATTTGACCTGAGTAAAAAAATAGTTGCATAAAAAACAATTATTCACTATATTTGAAACTCAATTAAAAAACGCCGGGGTGGCGGAATAGGTAGACGCACAGGACTTAAAATCCTGTGGGTG
>DAINPX010000216.1:0-5748 GCA_036743235.1 Melioribacteraceae bacterium | reverse complement strand
TTTATACTATCGCATTTTATACTATCATATTTTTCAATTTCTATCAAATTCATAATAGGAATAAACTTTTTATTAAAAAAGTTTGAAAAATCTTTTGCCATTTGATCACCAATTACAAAAACATATTTTGCATAATTAAAAGCTTTTTTATATGTTTTTATTAACATTTTTTGCTGAAAATTTGTAAAAAATGCATGTTTTTTTTTGTTAAAAATATAATCATCCGTAATATAAATATAAAGCGGAATATTATATTTTTTTGCAAGTTTATTGGCAATATTAAAAGAAAACTTATAATTTCCCCCCAAAAAAAATATTGCATCGGGCGAAAAATTTTTAATCCATATATTTAAATTTTTGGAATTCCAATATGGTAACTTATAGATTAAATTTCTTAGTAAAACAAGTAAAAATAAATTATTGCGTAAAATATTAATAATTATTTTTTTGTATTTACTCATTTCATAATTAAAATGCTCACCCAATTTAATTTTTTGTTCGTTTCCGCAAATATCTCGATCTTTTAATTTAAAAACATTTTTTATTACATCAACATCAGTAAGTTTAAAATATGTCGAAAATTTATCCGATTCGGGTATCTCATCCTGAAAAAATAATTGAGCTACATTATAGTTCGGAAAATCTTTAAACAATGAGTATAAAGTTTTTCCGTTATTAAAATGTAACGAAAGAGCGTTGTGACTTATAATTAAAACTTTAGGATATTTTATATTTTCCATTTTGTTAGTTTTTAATTTTTAAAATATATCCTTTTATTATTGATTTTATTTCTATATACTCATATTTTTTTATTAATTCGCCTAAAACAATAATAACAATAACACCGCCAACTAATTGAGCCAATAGAATTATTGTATTGCTTTGATTGAATATAAGTTTTATTAAATATATACTAATACCCATAATTATTGCTACTACAAACGATAAATAAATATCTTTAATTTGTTCTGTTACCGGATAGTTTATCATCTTTCCGCTATAAAAACTATCTAAAAAGAAAGATATAAAAGCATTAAATATCATCATATATAACATAATTTTAATACCAAATATAATACCCATTATTATTGCAGGAATAGCTAGAGACTTTTTAATTATATCTAACCTTAAAAATAAATCTGACCTACCTTTTAGTTGTAACATACTTAAATTTAATGCTTGAAAAGGATAAACCATGCCAACAAAACTTAATAATCTCAAATATTCTGCTGCAACTATCCACTTTTCACCTATTAAAAAAATAATTAATGATTCGGAAATTGAAGCCATTCCTATCATAAATACAAAAGAAATAAACATTGTAATTTTTATAAGCTTTTTATAACCTTCTTTTAGTGCAACGGGGTTATCTTGTATTGAAGAAAGAACCGGAAAACTGACTCTATTAATAATTTCCGTCATACCTTGCGAAGGAATATATTTAAATTGCTCCGCTCTGGTATAATAACCAAGTTCTGTAGTAGAAAAGAATTTACCTATTACAAAATAATATGCGTTTTCATAAATTGTACTAATTAAACCACTAAATAATAAGTTCTTACTAAAAGAATATATTTCGTTAAACGACTTTTTACAAAATACCAAAGCCGGTACCCAAGTTGATTTAAGCCATAATAATATGGTATTTATTGCAGTTCTAATAACATTTAAGGCTACTAAACTCCATATGCCGAAGCCACTATAAGCCATACCAACAGCAACTAAACCCGATACGGTTATTGCCGTTACAGATATACTCGCCTGCTTTTTAAAATCTATATTTTTTAATAATATTACACTTTGAATTAATCCAAAAGAATTAAAAAGCAATCCTAAACTAATTACTCTCATCGGAAGTTTTAATATTGGTTCTTTAAAAAAAGCGCTAACATAACCTGCCGAAAAAAAGAGTACTAAATACAATAAAAAACTAACAGAAATGTTAAAATAAAAAATAGTAGAATATTCTTTATTGGTGCAATTTACCCGTCTTAACAATCCAATTTTAAATCCGCTATCAATTATAACAGTTGATATATTAATAAATAATGTTAATATTCCTATTAAACCGAATTCTTTAACAGATAATAATCGTGCTAAAATAATTCCTATAACAAATTGAATAATGATAGTAGAAAAACTATCTACAAAGCTCCAGAAAAAACCGGAAATCGTTTTATTTTGTTTATCCAAAATATAGTTTAATTAATTAGGAAAATATTTTTTGAAGCAATAATTAATAGTTTAAATTTATTTTAAACTTTAATTATACAATTTAATAGTATCAAAATCAACAAATTACAAAATTCAATGTGTAAAAATTAAAATGCCAATGTCCAGATAATATAATCTAATATTAAAATTAACGCACTTGCAATTACAAAACTTCTTATGGTAGAAAGTCCTACACCTTCGGCACCGCCTTCGGTTCTAAAACCTATATGACAACCCATAAGCGAAGTAAACCCACCAAATACAATTCCTTTAATAATCCCAAACATAAAATCACTAATTAAAAAGTACCTCTTAACAGAATCAAAAAAAACGTCAAACGAAATACCTAAAAAATATCTTGAAATTACAAAAGCTCCTATTACTGCAATTGTATTTGCAATAACAATTAAAACGGGCATCATAAATACGGTTGCAAAAAAGCGAGGCATTGCAAGGTATCTTATGGGACTTATTCCCATTGTTTCTAAAGCATCAATTTGTTCTGTTACTTTCATACTTCCTAGTTCGGCTGCAATTGATGCACCTACTCTTCCTGCTATAACTATTGCTGTTAAAACAGGTCCCAATTCTGTAATTATTGCCCTACTGGTAGCAGTTCCTAAAAATGAGAGCGGAGCTAAACCTTTTAGCTGGTAAGCAGCTTGCCATGCCGAAACGGCACCGGTAAAAGAAGCAATAATAAGTACAAGAGGAAGCGAATTAACTCCTATATGTTCCATTTGCATAAATAGAAGTCTTCGACTTTTAACCATACCGGGTGTATATCGAATTATTCCCAAAAACAATAATGCAACTTGACCAAATTCAGTAAAAAATTTTAAAGTTTTATCGCCAAGTTTTTCAAATAATGTTATGATATAAATCAAATTACACCCAATAGATTATTTAATAGTTTTACCGAAATATTCAAATAATATTCTACCGATTTGATAATTATCCAAAATACCCGTAAATTTTTCGGCACCGGGACCTTTTGCAAAAACTGCAACCATATTTGCAGCATGATTTTTTGTAGTCCAACCAATATCAAATTGTTTTTTATTTAAATCACCGTTAATAACCGATAGACCACCGGTATCGTGATCGGCAATAACCACTACTAAAGTATTTTTATCCTTTTCCGCAAAATTTAATGCACAATTAACGGCAGTATTAAAATCAGATAATTCTGCTATTAAGCCATCCTTGTTATTACCATGGTTAACATTATCTATTTGCGAACCTTCAACCATAATAAAAAAGTTTTTACCGGTATTGCTTAAATAATTTAACCCTGATTTAGTTACTTCACCTAATGAAAATTTTCTGTTCCAAGCTTCGGGCATTTCATCGTAGCCAATTAAACCAAACAAAGGTTCTTTCTTATTGTAATTAATAACATCTTCAATTTTATCAACAAAATTAAAACCTTTTGAAGTAAAATTTTCAACAATATTTTTTCCGTCTGTGCGTGCTCCCCCCATATTTTCGGGTAAAAAATACTGAGTACCACCACCAACCAGATAATCTATCTTTAAGTTGGAATATTGCTCGGCAATATCATTAAAATTATACCGACTGATTGAATGTGTTCCAAAACAAGCCGGTGTTGCATCTGTTAACGAACTTGTTGCAATAATTCCTGTTGCATAACCTTTATCCGATAAAAACTCTAATATCGTTTCAACTTTGGTACTATCCGGTTTATATGCAACCATTAGTTTATTGGTTCTGTAACCTGTTGAAAATGCCGTTGCCCCTGCAGCCGAATCTGTTATTAATTTATCGGCAGCAACCGTAACAACTAAACCTGTATGTGTAAATTTCCTAAACGGTGAGTTATCAAAAAACATTTCGGAAATTCCAACACTATTAATACTCATTCCGTCACCAATCATAAAAATAATATTTTTTGGTGTATCCTGACAATAAAAAGCTGTAGTAAAAACTACTACAGCTAAAATACTAAATATCGTTTTTTTCATTTTTCTCTAAATTTAATCTAAATAAGTTAACCAATTGTATTTATCTTCTACTTTTCCGTATTGAATTCCTGTAAGCTCTTCGTACAACTCTTTACTTAGCTCACCGGGGTTCTCATCGCTAAAATATAAAACTTCATCTTTGTACTTTAATTTACTAACTGCAGAAATAACGGCAGCTGTACCACTTCCAAAAATTTCTACCAAATCTTTAGTTTTATACGCTTCAACAACTTCATCAATCGAAATCATTCTTTCATTAACAGTATAACCTTTATCACGTAACATTTGAATTACCGACATTCTTGTAACACCGGGTAAAATTGAGCCTGTTAATTTAGGAGTTGCAATTTCATTTTTGAATCGAATAAATATATTCATAGTACCAACTTCTTCTATATATTTTTGTTCAATTCCGTCTAACCATAAAACTTGAGAATATCCTTCGGCTCTTGCTTCGCGTTGTGCCAATAAACTTGCTCCGTAATTTCCCGAAGTTTTGCAATCACCTACTCCTTTTCTTACCGCCCTTACATATTTATCTGTAGCTAATATCGGAACAGGTTTAAAGCCTTCAGGATAGTAAGGTCCAACCGGGCTTAAAATTATCATAAACTTATAGTTATCGGCAGGACGAACACCCAAAACCGGTTCGGATGCAAATACAAATGGTCTAATGTATAATGCGTGTCCGGCTCTTGTAGGAATCCAATCACTATCAATTTTAATTAATTCTTTCATGGCTTCCATAAATAATTCAGGGTCAACTTCAGGTATGCACATTCTTTTGCAAGAATTATTAAACCTTTCTATATTTTTTTCCGGTCTAAATATTGCAATTCTTCCGTCATCAAGTTTATACGCTTTAAGACCTTCAAAAATTGCTTGTGCATAGTGAAATACCATTGTGGCAGGGCTTAATTCAATTTTTCCGTAAGGCTTAATTTTAGGATTTACCCAACTGCCTATTTCCGAATCATAATCCATCTCAAACATGTGAGTTGTAAATGTTCTGCCAAAAACTATCTTTTCCGGCAGTTCTACTTTTTGTTTAATTTCGTTTGTCTCCAATGTGATGTTAGATACCATAGTTATCCTTCCTCTATTTTTATTATCTTTTTATAGATCGAAGGTTTTAATTACTAATCGCCCGGATATTACCGGGCACAATAGTGCTAAGTATAATCCTAAAATGACATTCTTTTTAATTTTCACTGTTTTCATATATATTTTTATACTATAAAACCTTTAATCTATCACACTTCAATATACAAAAAATAGCTCAAATTACAATGAAAAAAAGAAATGTTTTATTAATTTAAAAATATCTTAATAAGGGTAATAATTAATGCCTAAACGATTTTTAGTTTATTAATCAAAATATTCATATCTTCAGGTAAGTCAGAATTGAAAAACACTTTTTCTTTTGTTGCGGGATGTATAAAACCCAAAGTTTTTGCATGTAGTGCCTGACGAGTTATAATTTCTAATAAGTTATCAACTCGACTTTTAATTTTAGGTAAATCACTACCATACATTATTTTTCTTCCGT
>DAINPX010000215.1:0-5804 GCA_036743235.1 Melioribacteraceae bacterium | reverse complement strand
ATAAGTAACAAAGTAATAATTAGGAGTAACAAATGGCAGAGCGTGAAACAGGAACCGTAAAGTGGTTCAACGCCGCAAAAGGTTTCGGTTTTATTGAGCGCAGTAAAGGCGACGATGTATTTGTACATTTTTCATCTATTAAAGGTGACGGATACCGCACTTTAGAAGAAGGTGTAAAAGTTGAATTTACTGTTGGACAAGGTCAAAAAGGTCCGCAAGCTCAAGATGTAATAGTTGTGAAGTAATTTAGAAAAGATTATAAGCAACACAAAAGCGGCTCTTTGAGCCGCTTTTTATTTTAAATAGATAGATTAATTTAGAAAGTAGTAAAGAATAAATTTACTTACTAAATAACAAAAAACTTTTTACTACACCTGCATAAGTAATACATTTAACCCCGTTACTTAAACTTATTTACTAACCTTGCTACTATAATTAATATTTTAAAAATAGGATGAATATTCTTATTTTAGATATATAAAATATTTTTGAAAGGGAAAAATGCTTTTAATTGAAATTATTCCAAATAAATGTGATTATTGCGGTTGTTGTGTTGGTGTTTGTCCCGATGATGCTATTGAACTTAAAGAAGCCGAGATAAAAATAATTGAAGAAAAATGTACTAATTGTGCAAAATGTGTGTGGTCTTGTCCAATAGAAGTACTAAAATTTAATAAAGACAAAGCAAAAGAGGGGAAAGATGTTAAAAAGCAGTTATGATGTTATTGTTGTTGGCGGAGGACCCGCAGGTTTAACTGCGGCAAGATACGCTTCGCAAAAAGGGGCTTCTGTACTGGTATTGGAAAAAGATAGAGATATTGGATATCCCGTAAGATGCGGTGAGGCAGTTAGCGTTGCCGGTGTTAAGGAATTTTTGGAGCCTAACGAAAAATTTATTGCCGCACATATAACAAAATTTTCGATGAATGCACCTAATGGTTCGGAAGTGATTTTACCGCTGGAAGAAGAAGGACTTGTTTTAGAAAGACGAATATTTGATTATGAATTGGCAAAAATTGCCGGCAATTGCGGAACTCAGATTTTAACCAGAGCATATGTAAACGGATTATTATTTGACAATAACAAAGTAACCGGCGTAACTTTTGAACACGAAGGAATTAATAAACAAGTAAATTCTAAAATTGTTGTTGGTGCAGACGGAGTTGAAAGCAGAGTTGGAAGATGGGCAGGGTTAAATACATTCACCGATTTTAGAGACATGGAATCTTGCGTTCAAGTAACTGTAGGTAATTTAGATATCGATCAAAATGCTTGTTACTTTTATTTGGGAAGTATGTTTGCCCCCAACGGCTATTTATGGATATTCCCTAAAGGGAATAGAAGTGCCAACATTGGTCTTGGCATAAGTGGATTAATAGGCAAGAAAAAAAGTGCCAATAAATATTTGGAAGATTTTTTACAAAAGTATTACCCAAATGCTTCTATAATGACAAAAATTGCAGGGGGTGTTCCGTGTGCAACTACATATAAAAATATATCGGCACCGGGTTTAGTACTTGTAGGAGATGCAGCTCATCAAGTTAACCCCCTTTCGGGTGGCGGAATAATTAGCGGTATGATAGGCGGAAAAATTGCCGGAAACATTATTTCCGAAGCGTTGGAAAATAACAATTTAGACCATGTTTTATCTTACGATAAAGCTTGGAACGATAGACTTGGTAAGAGACATGAAATTTTTGATAGAATAAAAAACGGAATTTATAATTTTGACGATGATAAATTTAACGATATAGCTAAAGCTTTTAATAAAGTTAAATTAAACGAAAGAACTTTAGGTAATTTATTTAAAGTTGCATTGTTTAATAAACCTTCGTTATTAATTGATATAGCCAAGGTGTTTTTTAACAGATGAAAAATATTATATTAAAAATATTAAAAAAACATTTTGACGAGATTGTTGAATACTGGTCACAAACGTTAATTAAACAGTTTAACAATAAAGTAACCAAAGAATCTATTGAGCATTTTGTTAAAAATAGTTTAGAAGGCATAATTAAAGTAATTGAAACTTCCGATTACGTTAAAATAGACCAATATTTAATAGAATCTTATACTCTTTTTACAAGTGCAAAGCTAAATTTACTTGAAATTAGCCAGTTTTTTAGTCAAGGTAGATATGCTTTATTAACATACTTGGAAAAAGAAAATTCCGATAAATTTGATTCTCTGGTATTACTCGGCTTTTTGGATGCCATAATGGAACAAATTTTTGCACGTTACGGCATGCTTCATCAAGAAGTGCAGATGAAAGAATTAACAAGCGAAAGAGACAGACTTGCATCTAAACTTGAAAGCAACCAACATTATTTATTAAATATTTTGCATGCATCGGATAGTGCAATTATTGTTATTGACGATAACGAAAAAATAATTGCATGGAATAAAGGAGCAGAAAAGATATTCGGTTATACCGAAACCGAAGTAATTGGTAAACCGTCCTCGTTTTTATTACCCCCTAATGAAATTTATTTTAACGAATTAAATGATATAAAAAATGAAATAATTAATAAAGGTTATTATAAAATTACCGAAACCGAGAGAATGACCAAAAAGGGAGAAAAAATTACCGTAAGACTTTCGGTTAATAAATTACAAGGTAAAAATGGTGATTATGTAGGTCGCACAGTAATTATAGAAGATAATTCCGAAGTAAAAAAATTACAAAACCAAGTAGATCAGTCCGAAAAACTTGCTGTAATTGGTCAACTTGCAGCCGGAGTTGCACACGAAATAGGGAATCCTTTAACTTCAATATCATCTATCGTTCAAATTTTACAGCGTAAAAGTACCGACCCTTTTTATAAAGAACAGTTGGCAAATATTAAAGAAAATATTGATAGAATTTCCAAAATTGTAAGAGAATTAGTCGATTTTTCACGCCCCCCAAGCGATAAAAAAGCCCCAACACAAATTACCGATATTATTAAAACCGCAATCGGAATTGTAAAATATGATAAACGTGTTAAAAAAGTCGATTTTCAAGTTAAACTTAGTTTAGAACTCCCCTATGTTGAAATTATTCCGGATAGACTTTTACAAGTTTTTGTAAACATTTTAATAAATGCTTTAGATGCTATTAACGGAACCGGTATTGTTGGTGTTGAAAGTTATAACGATAATAATTTTGTATATGTAAAAATTTGCGATAACGGCGTAGGAATGGATTCCGAAATTATACCTCGATTGTTTGAACCTTTTTTTACAACAAAAGAAGTAGGAAAAGGAACAGGGTTAGGCTTATCTATTAGTTACGGAATTGTAAAAAAATTTGGCGGAGATATAATTGTAAATAGCACGCTAGGTAAAGGAAGCTGTTTTACCGTTAAATTACCAATTGAGTTAAAACAAGGAATAGTATTATGAGTAAAAGAATATTAATTGCCGATGATGAAAAATCTATTCGAGATTCAATAAAAATTATTCTTGATGATGAAGGATACGAAACTTATACCGCTGCAGATGGCGAAGAGGCTTATGAACGCCTTAAAAATGAAAATTTTGACCTTGTTATTAGCGATATAAAAATGCCTAAACTTGACGGTATGGAATTATTGGAAAAAGGGAGCAAAATTGCACCAGAAACTTATTTTATTATAATGACTGCTTATGCAAGTATTTCCAGTGCCATACAAGCTTTACGTACCGGTGCTTACGATTATTTAATTAAACCTGTTGAATTTGACGATTTAATAATTAGAATAAAAAGACTTTTTGATTTTAGGAATTTAATTTCGGAAAACGTTGCCTTACGAAAAAGGATTTCTTCCGAAACCGGTTATGTTAATTTAATCGGCAAGAGTGAAAACATTACAAAAGTTTTTGATATTATTGAACAAGTGGCTCCAACAAACAGTAATATACTTATTACCGGAAAAAGCGGAACAGGAAAAGAACTTGTTGCCAAAGCAATTCATCAAAAAAGCAATAGAAAAGATAATATATTTTTACCCGTTAACTGCGGAGCAATTGCCGAAAACTTAATTGAAAGCGAGTTGTTTGGTCATAAGAAAGGAGCTTTTACGGGAGCTACCGAAGACAAAGTAGGACTGTTTAAAGCAGCTGACGGAGGGACATTATTTTTGGATGAAATTGGCGAGTTACCATTAAACTTGCAAGTAAAATTATTAAGGGCTATTGAAGACAAAGAATTTTACCCGGTCGGTTCTATTAAGCCGGTTACTACCAATGTTAGAATTATTGCCGCTACCAACCAAAACTTATTTGAAAAATCACAATCCGGTGAGTTTAGAGAAGATTTATACTACAGACTAAATGTTGTTGAAATTAACCTTCCCCCCTTAAACGAACGTAAAGAAGATATTCCATTGTTGGTAAATCACTTTATCGAGCAATATTCCAAAGAAATGGGAAAAAAAATAATTGGCATTAATAACGATGCATTAAGATTGCTTTTAGCCCACAATTGGCGTGGAGGAGTAAGAGAATTGGAAAACGTAATAGAACGAGCGGTAATTTTTGCCCGTGATAAATATATTACTATAAATGAAATGTCAGACAATTTAAAAGGGAATGATACGGGATTGGATTTTCCCGATTCATTGAAAGATGCTTTACGAAGATTTGAGAAAGACCATATATTAAAAATTATTAAAAAACTTGATTTTGATAAAGATGAAGCCGCAAAAGCTTTAAATATTGGTCTTTCGTCATTATATAGAAAAATGGAAGAATTAGGAATTCCTACTAAATCTACAAAGGATATTTAAAATCTGTAATTTTTTCGCTTAAGTTCCATAATTCTTTTGCAAGATTTAAATCTTCCGCTGTTTTAGACATTTTTGCAATTGCCTTTTTGACAAAGTATTTACCGGTTATATTATTAATATCTTCGCTTGTTGCCAAATATACCGAAGTTGAGGCTCCTTCCTCAAGTGAAGAACCGGATATTCCGAAACCTTCTTTAAGTAGTTTTGTTGTAATTACTCCGGGGTGTAAACTGTTGACCGTAATATAATTGGCAGGCAGTAAGTTTGCCAAATAATTTGTAAACAAAATATTAGCAAGTTTACTGTTTGCATATGCAATATAATGGTTATATCCGCCTTCTAAATTTATATCATCTATATTAAATTTTGCTCGTTCGTGTGCAACTGAACTTACGTTTATTATACGTGAAGGCGAACTGTTTTTAAGCAAAGGCAAAAGCAACCCAGTAAGTAAATATACCGATAGATGATTAACGGCAAAAGTAGATTCAAAACCATCTTCGGTTAAGCGTTTCTCTTTTGCATATATTCCGGCATTATTAATTAATACATCCAGTTTACTGTATCTATTCTTAAGTTCCTCTGCTCCATTCTTTATTGAGGAAAATGAAGATAAATCAGACACAAAAAAATCAACCGACATGTTGCCCGAAATGGATTTAACTTCTTCAACGGTTGATAAACATTTATTTAAATTCCTTCCGTGAATTATAATTTTATGACCCATTTTTGCCAATAATTCGGCGGTTTTTTTACCAATGCCATCGGTACTTCCGGTTATCAAAATTGTTTTTATCATTATATCCTCTATTTTTTTCTTAAACTTAATTATTGTTTATAAAAGTTCCAAGTTATTATTGTAGTTTAACTTTTATTAATGCATTAACAATCAAATTTGCTTTTAATAAATAGACAATACTAATAAGTTTACAGCATTATTAAATAAACAATATATAACAAATATTATTACTCACCTAACGCTAATTTATTCCTAATTTATTATGTTATGCTATTTAATAAAAAAAATTGAAAGAAATATTCACAATGTTACAACTT
>DAINPX010000214.1:0-5805 GCA_036743235.1 Melioribacteraceae bacterium | reverse complement strand
GATTAACAGTTTTGCGTTAATGTATCCGCATACTAATTATTTTGAATGCGAACTTGCCGAAAATTACG
Organism: Melioribacteraceae bacterium; assembly: GCA_036743235.1. Taxonomy (GTDB): domain Bacteria; phylum Bacteroidota; class Ignavibacteria; order Ignavibacteriales; family Melioribacteraceae; genus JAEXOD01. The sequence goes on along the minus strand of DAINPX010000214.1, from coordinate 5,737 downwards.
GATTAAGGTTTGAAAATCACCCATGGGTTAGACCTGTAAGAAAACAAGATACTGTTTACGGTAAAAACTACGAATTCTTTAAAATGGAAGGGGAAGAAGTACATGAAGTGGCTGTAGGTCCGGTTCATGCCGGCGTTATTGAACCAGGGCATTTTAGGTTTCAGTGCCATGGTGAATTGGTGTATAACTTAGAGATTAATTTAGGTTATCAGCACAGAGGGGTTGAAGATTTATTTATTAAATATAAAATTAATAAACATATTCAACTTGCCGAATCGATTGCGGGTGATACTACTATTGGGCATACTTTAACAAATTGTATGGCAATTGAATCTCTTAGTAATACAAAAATTCCGTATCGTGCCGAAGTTATAAGGGGTATAGCCGCAGAGCTTGAAAGAATTGCCATGCATTTATCGGGATTAATTGGTCTGGCAAATGATGTCGGATTTGCGTTACCTTCTTCATCCTACGGAAGAATCAGAACTTTAGTAATTAATAGTTTGGCTGCTTTGTGTGGAAATAGATTTGGCAGGGGATTATTAATATACGGTGGTGTTAGATTTGATTTTACGAATGAAATATTGGATAAAGTAAAAAAGGATTTATCTATAGTTTGGAACGATGTAAGTAAGATAAATGAATATCTGTTTTCTTCCATTGGTGCTTTGGCACGTTTTGAAGAAACCGGAGTAGTAAGTACTAAACTTGCAACCGATGTTGCTTTGGTAGGACCGGCAGGGCGTAGTTGCGGGCTGGAAGAAGATACCAGAGTACATTTCCCTTATTGTGTTTATCGATTTTCGCCTATTCCGATTATTACATTATCTTCGGGAGATGTATTTGCCCGTGCCAAAATTAGGGCTTTGGAAATAGAAGAATCCTTTAAGTTTGTTTTTGATTTATTGGATAATTTACCAAGCGGTAATGTAAATTCTGCTGTCGGTTTAATTTTACCAAATAGCGGGGTTGTTTCGGTAACGGAAGGTTGGCGTGGAGAAATAGTTCATGTCGTTTTTACAAACAATAATTCATCTTTTTGTAACTATAAAATTAAAGATCCGTCTTTTAATAATTGGTATGGGTTATCGTTGGCATTAAGAAAAACCGCAATTTCTGATTTCCCGTTATGTAATAAAAGTTTTGATTTATCTTATGCGGGACACGATTTATAAAAGGGAATAATATGATAGATGCAATAAAAATTAGAATTTTACAAGGTGATCCAATTATTCATGATGTACGTAATGTAAAATTTCCTTTACGTTACCGCGGTTTACCAAATATACATAATAAAAGTTGTTCGAATAATTGTTCACTGTGTAAAGATAGTTGTCCAACAGAGGCTATAACATTAAACCCAATAAAAATTAATATCGGAAAATGTATATTTTGTCCTGTTTGCGAAGAAATATGTCCGGAAAAAATTATTAATTTCAGCAATAATTATAAACTTGGAGTTACAAATAAAGAGCACTTAATTGTAGATTGTAATACAAATTTTGTAAAACCGGAAGTTGCTTCACAGAAAATACGAGATTATTTTGGTAAATCGCTTAAATTAAGACAAATATCTGCTGCCGGTTGTAACGGTTGCGAATTGGAACTTAACGCCTTAAGTAACGTAAATTTTGATATGGGTAGATACGGAATTGAATTTGTCGCCTCACCGCGTCATGCCGATGGTGTTGTTATTACAGGTCCAATTAGTAAAAATATGGCTGAAGCAACAAAAATTACTTATGAAGCCACACCAAACCCTAAAATAATAATTTTGTTTGGTGCTTGTGCTATATCGGGGGGAATATTTAATAATTCAACTGAAATTGATAGAAGTTTTTTGGAACAGAACAAAATCGATTTATTTGTTCCCGGATGTCCCCCTCATCCTTTAACCTTTATTAATGCACTTTTAGATTATCTGGATAGAAAATAATAAGTTTTTACATGAGATATTAATTGAATTTATTAATTAGTTAATTTAACGCTTGACAAAAGTTAAAAAAGATATTATATTTATAATCTAAATTTTACATCGCGGGGTAGAGCAATTGGTAGCTCGTCGGGCTCATAACCCGGAGGTTGCAGGTTCAAGTCCTGTCCCCGCAACAAGAATAAAAAAAAGTCTGCTTACGCAGGCTTTTTTTGTTTTAAAAATCCCGCATAAATCATTTTTTTAATGCCCAATAATTTATAAAAAAAATGATACTATAAATCTCAATTCTTTAAAAAAAATCACAAAATGGCATTTTGTATACATTATACAGTATTTTTATCTTGCGTGGAAAATAAATTATTAGTATTTTGAACATGAATACATGAGGAAATTTTAGAAAATCATTATTTATTTTTAGATTCTAATAATAACTAACAACAGGAGAAAAAATGTTAAAAAAAACTTACGTAACAATATTAATGCTTTTGGCGTGCAGTTTATTTGCACAAAGCAATACTTGGAATCCGGTTTGGTCAATGGGGCAACTTCCTTTTCAAGATCCCGGAGTAGGTAGCAATTTAGCAATAATAAAAGCCGGATTTGATTCTGATAAAGACGGGAAAGGTGAATTTTTAATTGCATATACCGAATATGACAGTAATTATGTAATAATGTATGAAGCACAAGGAGATAATGATTATCAATTAGTATGGTATTGGAAAGTTCCTATTCAAACCAATTCGTTTATTGCAATAACAATTGGTGATTTAGATGGTAACGGAAAAGATGAAATTGTTGCCGGCTTACCTGCAGTAACCGATACAGAAAGACCCAACCCCGATAGACTTTATGTATTTGAATGGAACGGTACGGTAGGAGAAAATGCTTACGGTAATTTTGACGGAACAGCATATCAACCACATTCTTCATTTAATTGTGAATTACCTGATTTAACGGATTTTCGCCCTTATAGTATGCAAATTGAAGATATTGATAATGACGGCACAAACGAACTTATTATGGGTATAAGACAAGGCGGACGTGGTCGTGAAATTATGGTTTTAAGTTTAACAGGTGAATTCGTTGGTTTTGGAACATGGGTAATTGAATACAACTTAACCGGTCTTTCAGGCGGTGCTTTGTATAGTGTTACAACAGGCGATTTGGATAATGACGGTAAAAAAGAAATTTATGGATTGTTGTGGAATATGTTTAGCTTATACATTGTTGAAGCTACAGGACCAAACCAATATGAATATGTAAAAGATATGACTGCCGTTATGAGCGCAGGCGGTATAGATTACGGCTCGTTAGAAGGTGTTCGAGTTGCAGATGTAAACAATGACGGTGTTAATGAAATGTATATTGCATGTACCGAACCTAATAATGCAATTTTTGTTGTTTCTAATATTGCAGATATCAGTTTCTTAACTGTAGATGATATAAAACCGTTAATGAAAATAGAAAGAAAAGCCGGCGGAAAACTACGTACTTTATATGTAACAGACCCCGACAAAGACGGTAAAATGGATTTAATGATTGGCGGAGAAGCTAACGGAAGAATATTTGATTTAGAATATAAAGGAACAGGAGCACCTACCGATAGCGCAAGTTGGGAAATAAATGTTGCTTTCGATTTATTCCAATATGCAGGTTTTGATCCAGCTGCAAGTCCCACTATATCACCAAGATTTTTCTACGGATATCCTGCAAATGATATGGACGGAGACGGAAAAAATGAATACTGCTTTATTAACTATAGCACAGATTTTGATGTTTGGACCGAAGATAAATATATTTGGATTATTGAAGCCGAACCTGGTACAGGTGTTGAAGATAATGCAATACTACCAACCACAAACTATTTAGCTCAAAATTATCCTAATCCTTTTAACCCGAATACTACAATATCATTTAATATTTTAACTGCGGGACAAGTTAATTTAACAGTTTATGATATGTTAGGACGCGAAGTTGCCGTATTGGTTAACGATATGTTAACAGCCGGAACTCATCATGTTAATTTTGATGCATCAAAATTAACTTCAGGTGTTTATATGTATAAAATTACCTCCGGTTCTTTCCAGCAAACTAAAAAAATGATGTTAGTAAAATAGTTTAGAATTTTAATTTTTAATTTTAAATGTCCTCATCCCTTAACCGGGATGGGGATTTTTTTTATTAAGTTGATATATTAGGGAAGTTGATAACAATTAAAACCTAATTTATTAATAAAAATATTAACCAAAGTAAGCACTATTTAACTGTGGCAATCTTTACCATTATATACAATTTAAATATAATACCGAAGGTATTAAATGTTAATAAAGACATATAGACTTTATTAGTTGAAATTATTTTTATCAACTACCATGTATAACTTTAAAAGTTGATTAATGGCAAAAATTTCGATATATATCGTTTAAAGCAAAAATATATTATATTTGTTTTCTAAATTTTTTTTGAGTTGAGTAAATGAATATATACGAAAAATTACGTGAAATAAAAGATAAGTTCACCAAAATTACAGAACAGCTAAGTGACGCAGACGTAATTAAAGACCAAGCCAAGTTTATTAAATTAAGCAAACAACGTTCGGAATTGGAAGATGTTGTAAATGCTTTTAATGAATATGATAATTTGTTAAAACAAATAGCAGATAATGAAGAGTTAATACAAATTGGAGATGACGCCGAAATAACTGCAATGGCAGAGGAAGAATTAAAAGAACTTAAACAAAAAGAAAAGAAAATGGCGGAAGAAATTAAGTTCTTATTAGTTCCTAAAGATCCTAATGACGATAAAAATGTTATTGTGGAAATACGTGCCGGTACCGGAGGCGATGAAGCCGGTATTTTTGCTGCGGATTTATTTAGAATGTATAGCCGTTTTGCAGAAATAAAAGGGTGGAGACAAGAGATTATTGATATTAGCGAAATAGGCGGTTTAGGCGGCATTAAAGAAGTTGTATTTAATTTAAGCGGCATAGGTGTTTATGCCGATATGAAATATGAAAGCGGCGTTCACAGGGTTCAGCGTGTACCTCTTACAGAAGCTAACGGGCGTGTACATACTTCTGCAGCATCTGTCGCAATTTTACCCGAGGTTGAAGACGTTCAGGTAGATATTGACCCAAACGATTTAAGAATAGATGTTTATAGAAGCGGTGGTGCAGGCGGACAGAACGTAAATAAAGTTGAAACTGCAATACGTATAACTCATTTACCTACCGGTTTGGTTGTTCAGTGCCAAGATGAACGAAGCCAATTAAAAAATCGTCAAAAAGCTATGAAAGTACTTCAGGCTCGTTTATACGATTTAAAGCAGCAAGAACAAACAAAAGAAATTACCGAACAAAGACGCACTATGGTAAAAAGCGGTGATAGAAGTGATAAAATACGTACTTACAACTTCCCTCAAAACCGTGTTACCGATCACAGAATAGGACTAACTTTATACAACTTAGGCAATATTATTGAAGGCGATTTAACCGAACTTATAGAAAAACTTAAAATAGCCGATAAAACCGAAAAATTAAATGCCGAAGTTTCTAATTTTAGTTAGCGTTTTTCTTAAAATTATCTATAAATCGTATTAAAAAAGCCAACACAAAACCAAGTGCGGATAATACAACATCATAGATATCAACACCAAAAACAGGTTGAAAACCTAAACTATGGCTTAAAAATTTAACTAATATTATTATACTTAGGAATAATGTAAAACCCATAATTCCCGAACAAACCGGTTGGAACATAAAACACTTAAACATAGACCTCTCTCCCTTTTTGCTTTTTAGTA
>DAINPX010000213.1:0-5814 GCA_036743235.1 Melioribacteraceae bacterium | reverse complement strand
CTTTGTACAATTGAATAGTGATGTAAAATATGGCGGTTATAAAAGCAATAAAAAATATAATTAAAGCAAAAGATAAAATTTCTTGTTGCGTAAGTTTCATTACATCTCTATAAACTGCCCAGTTGCCTACATTTAATGTACCACCAATACTTAAACCAAAAAGAAAAATACCGACTATTGTCATTTGTCCTATTCCAACGCTTGCCATAATTGGCAGAACAATTGTTGCAACCATAATAATAGCACCTAAACCGCCTAAAGTAGAAAAGAGTAAAATAATTAATCCAAGCATAATTATTGCAATAAGCCAAGGGTTATCTCCGCTTAATTCAGCCCCCTTTTTTATAAAGCTTTCTGCTACTCCTGTTTTTTGTAAAATAACGCTTAGCATACTTCCAAACATTGCTATAGTATAAGCACCGTGTAATTTTAAAGTTCCTTCGCCAATTACATATTTTATAATATCATCAAAACCAACACCGGCAATTGCGGGCAGAGAAATTGCCAAAAGAGGTAACGCAATAATTGCCGGTATTTTACGTAAAAACATTAAAAATGCAATTAATAAAAATACCGAAACAATAAATAAAGTCTGAAATATTTCCATAAATTTTCTTATTTTAATAAAAAAAATATATTTGTTATATAAAATTAATAAACTCTATTAATTTTTACTAAATTAATTTGAAAATTAATATATTTGTATCTTAATTTAATGAATAATTATGAGGTCTAAATGCTAAATTATGTATGGTTAGGATTGTTGTTGTTAGGAATTGGTGTTGCTTTAGGAACTGATATTTTGGATCAGAGTAATAATAAGTATATGAACGGTAAAGAGCTAAGGGTTACTGCCGTATTTAATGAAAGTGTTGATATAAAAGCAGCTAAAACTTATGATGCTGTTTTGAAAGTTGACAGAAAGAGTTTTAATAATTTTTATAATTCGATAGAATACAATCAGGTTGAACAGAAAGTAAGTATTACTATTGACCCTATTAAAAAGAAAAATTTAATTTACTTAAAAACCGATGATAAAACTCCCGGAATTTGGAAAGAAATGGCTAAAATTGCGGGAAAAGAAGATGATTTAGTAGGAACAATAAAATTTGGGCAATTAAAAGATAGTGTTACTATAACTTCTAAAGTATTATTTGAAGAGATATCTTTTGCCAAAATGAAAGAAGTTACAAGCAGTGCATTAAATTATGCCGCAACCGCCGTAAATATTGCTTTAGGATTGATAGGAATTATGGCTTTATGGCTTGGTGTAATGAAAGTTGCAGAAGAAGCAGGATTAATTAAAATTATTGCACGAGTAGTAAGACCAATTACCAAAAGATTATTTCCTGATGTGCCTACAGAACATCCTGCAATGGGCGCAATGATAATGAACATTTCGGCAAATATGTTGGGTTTAGGAAATGCTGCAACTCCTTTTGGTTTAAAAGCCATGGAAGAACTTAACAAGCTTAATCCACAAAAGGATACGGCAAGTAATGCCATGTGTACTTTTTTGGCAATAAATACCGCAGGATTAACTTTTATACCTGCTCAAGCAATTGCAGTACGTGCTGCCGCAGGAAGTAGCGACCCCGCAATTATTATAGGTACAACAATATTTGGTGCGTTTAGTGCTTTTATATTTGGAGTAACAAGTGCTAAAATTATGGAAAAATTTTCGGGAGGCAAAGGTGAACTTGCTTCATGGTTTAAATCTAACTTAAAATTTTTTGGTGTTTCGATATTGGTTCTTGCTGTTATTGCAGGTTTAGCAGTAACCGGTATATTAACAAAATTAACTTCGTTCATTTCTTTAGATACATTTAAATCTGTTGTTACTATAGTATCTACTTTAGCAATCCCTTTTATTATTTTCTCGTTTATTACATACGGAGCGTATAAAAAGGTTAAAATTTACGAGATGTTTGTAGAAGGAGCTAAGGAAGGGTTTAACGTTGCAATAAGAATAATTCCTTATTTGGTAGCTATGCTTGTTGCGATAGGTATTTTTAGAGCAGGCGGAGCAATGGACTTTTTAACAATGGTATTACAACCCTTAACCAGTTTAATAGGAATGCCTGCCGAAGCATTGCCAATGGCTTTAATGCGTCCGTTATCAGGTAGCGGTTCATTAGGTGTTATGGCAGAAATAATGAAAGTTCACGGACCGGATTCGTTTATAGGTATTTTAGTATCAACTTTATTTGGAAGCAGCGAAACTACATTTTATGTTATAGCAGTTTATTTTGGCTCGGTTAATATTCGCAAAACAAGACATGCATTACCTGCCGGTCTGTTAGCAGATTTGGGCGGATTACTTGCAGCAGTATTTATTGTAAGATTATTATTCGGATCGTTATGAAAATTTTTATAACAAGAGAAATACCCGAAATAGCAATAGAAATGCTAATAAAAAACGGATTTGAAGTTGATGTTTTTTCCAAAAAACGTTCTATAAAAAAAGACGAAATTATTAAATTAGCAAAAGAATCGGACGGTTTAATAACTTTATTATCGGATAAAATTGATAAAGATGTTATTGATGCTTTACCAAATTGTAAAGTAATTGCAAACTATGCGGTCGGTTACAATAATATTGATGTAAAATATGCAAAACAAAAAAAAATAATTGTAACAAATACTCCGGACGTTCTTACACATTCTACTGCAGATTTGGCTGTTTCTCTTGTTATGGCATGTGCCCGCAACATTATTGCAGGTGAAAAAATGGTTAGAGAAAACAAATTTAAAGGTTGGGCACCCAAATTACTGTTAGGTGTTGAGCTTTTTGGTAAAACAGTTGGCATTATTGGAGCAGGAAGAATTGGTATAGAAACTGCAAAAAGATTAAAAGCATTCGGAACAGAAATTATTTATTATTCAAAAAGCAAAAAAAGAGAATTTGAAGAGCAAATAGGAGCCAAAAAAGTAAAATTAGACGAACTTTTATTAAATTCCGATATAATATCTTTACATATTCCGTTAACAGATGAAACTAACAATTTATTGAATAAAGAAAAATTACAACTCTTAAAAAATAGTGCTATATTAATTAACACTGCCAGAGGCGAAGTAATAGACGAAGAATTTTTAATAGAAATGTTAAGGTCAAAAAAAATATATGCTGCCGGTTTTGATGTATATCAAAACGAACCGCAGATAAATAAGGAATTATTAAAATTGGAAAATGTAGTTCTTCTTCCTCATTTAGGCAGTGCTACTTTTGAAGCACGAAATAAGATGGCTGAACTTGCTGCAAATAATGTTATTGGAGTACTGCTCCACAAAAAAGCAATTACTCCGGTAAAATAATTTTTTTTTTTGATTTTAGTTAAAAATGTATTATTTTTTAATTTAGGTTAAAAAATCTTTTTAGACCCTAAAATAATTTTTAAACTTTGTAAGTGTATATTTTATTATGATTTTTAAGTTCTTTTAATAAACTTTTTTATGGTATATATGTTTACTGATTTTAGTAAAATTTTTGCTTTTATTATTCTTTCTGCTATTTTTGTGGTTGTAGCTTTGGTTTTTGCAAAGTTTATACGACCAAATAGACCATCTAAAGAAAAAGTAACCACATATGAGTGCGGTGAAAACCCTGAAGGAATAAGTTGGATAAAATTTAATATCAGATTTTATGTAATAGCATTAATATTTTTAATATTTGATGTTGAAGTAGTATTATTATTTCCTTGGGCTGTTGCATATAAAGAATATGGAATATTTGGCTTTGCTGTCGGAATATTGTTTTTAGTAATTTTAGGTTTGGGCATAGTTTACGAATGGAAAAAAGGGGACTTGGAATGGGACAGACCGGAAGTTAAACCTCCGTTTTTAGAAGAAATAAAAAATTATACAAAAAAGAATTTTAATAAATAAAGTAAAAATAAGATGGGATTATTAGACCAGGAATTTTTGGATGACAATATAATTGTTACCCGAACCGAAGATTTATTAAATTGGGCAAGGTTATCATCCTTGTGGCAATTAGGTTTTGGATTGGCTTGTTGTGCAATTGAAATGATGGCAACAAGTGCTTCTCATTACGATTTTGACCGTTTTGGTGTAATTCCTCGTGCTTCTCCCCGTCAAGCAGATATTATTATTATTTCCGGTACGGTAACATTAAAAATGGCATTACGCATTAAAAGATTATATGAACAGATGCCCGATCCCAAATATATTATTAGTATGGGAAGTTGTGCAAATAGCGGTGGTCCTTATTGGGAACATGGTTATCATGTATTAAAAGGGATTGATAGGGTGATACCCGTAGATGTTTATGTTCCGGGTTGCCCTCCACGCCCCGAAGCATTACTTGAAGGATTATTAAAACTTCAAGAAAAAATTAGAAGTGAATCGTTAAGGAAAAAAGTTTAATGAAAAGTATTGAAGAAATTTGCAATATATTAAAAGATAAGTTTCCGGATTATGAAATTCAGTTAAATACTGAGTATTCGACTGATAATTTTTTAATATTAAAATCTGAAAATTTATTTGAAATAGCTCTTTTTTTAAGAGATAATGAAGAAACGTTATTTGATTCCTTAATGGTATTAAGCGGTGTTGATGATGCTAACGGAGAAAAGAAAAAAGAAGAAGACGGAAGCGAAACCATTAATGGCGGAACTCTTTCGGTATTCTATCATTTATATTCAATTAAACTTAAACATAAATTAACGTTAAAAGTTAGTTCACCAAGAGAAAATCCCGAAATAGTATCGGTCAGTTCAATTTGGCTTACTGCCGATTGGCATGAAAGAGAAGCCTATGATATGTACGGAATTAGATTTTTAAATCATCCTGATTTACGTAGGATATTAATGCCTTACGATTGGGAAGGATATCCGTTACGAAAAGATTATAAAAACCCTGAATTTTATCAAGGTATGAAAATACCCTATTAATTATTAAAAGTATATGGCATTAAAAACTGAAAATATGGTATTAAATATGGGACCCCAGCACCCTTCTACGCACGGAGTTTTGCGTTTGGAAGTTGAACTGGATGGGGAACTTGTTATAAATGTTAAACCTCATATAGGATATTTGCACCGTTGTTTTGAAAAACATTGCGAAGCTATGTCTTATCCGCAAATTGTTCCTTATACCGATAGGATGGATTATCTTGCTTCTATGTATAATAATTTTGGTTATGCAGTTGCAGTTGAAAGATTGGCAAAAATTGAAGTTCCTGAAAGAGTAGATTATATTAGAGTAATTATGGGAGAACTGCAACGAATAGCCAGCCATTTAGTTGCATTAGGAACATACGGAATTGATATAGGTGCTTTTACTCCTTTCTTGTATTTGTTTCGTGATAGGGAATATATACTCTCGTTATTTGAAAAAACATGCGGAGCAAGACTATTATATAATTATATTTGGGTAGGGGGCTTATCGCACGATATACATCCCGATTTTGTAAGAGAAACAAGAGATTTTATAAAACGTTTTCGTCCTACAATTACAGAATTAAATGACTTACTTTCATATAATAAAATATTTAGTAAATATACAAAATTACACATTTAAAATGAAATATATAAATTTTGTCGTAGGTGCTGTCGGATGGGTACAATATTTTATACCATTAGTAATTGAGGGAAATAAGAGAAATATTAAATCCAATTTTTTTATGAGACAAAATCCAAAAGATTATGCTGATCCATATGGCAATAACCATTTAGGACAAATTAAACAAATTGTTAAGAAATATAATATAAATATATTTCCAATGTCAGATATACTTAAATTTGAGGGGTTGACATTTTTCGCCGCCTTCACCATAATGACGTAGTAATTTTA
>DAINPX010000212.1:0-5821 GCA_036743235.1 Melioribacteraceae bacterium | reverse complement strand
CTTTATTTTGTAAAGTTAATTTTAAATTTTAAGAGAAAAGATTGAATAAGTATTTAACCGAAGATGTAATAAAAGAAATTGAAAAGGTTAAAGTATTAGGAAATATACCTAACCATATAGCCATGATTATGGACGGAAATGGTAGGTGGGCTAAACAAAGGGGATTGCCGAGAGTTGCAGGGCATAAAAAAGGGGTTGAAGTAGTAAGAGAGATGGTAGAGATTTGTACTCAGCTTGGGGTTAAATACTTAACATTATACACATTTTCAACCGAAAATTGGAAAAGACCTCAAGATGAAGTAACAACTTTAATGCGTTTAATAGTTAAAAGTTTACATAACGAAACTAATTCGTTACATGAAAACAATATTAAGCTTACAACTATTGGTGAAATTAGCGTACTGCCTAGTATTGTGCAAAAAGAATTAAACGACAGTATAAAAAAAACTTCCGCAAACACAAGAATGACATTAAATCTTGCGTTAAGTTATAGTGGAAGAACAGAATTAAAACAAGCAATTTTTGATATAGCAAAAAAAATTGAATCAGGAGAGTATAAAAGTGAAGATATTGATGAAAAAATGATATCAAATCATCTTTACACAAAAGATATGCCTGATCCGGATTTAATGATACGTAGCGGCGGAGAAATGCGAGTAAGTAACTTCTTATTATGGCAAATTGCATACTCCGAAATTTATGTTACAAAAACATTATGGCCCGATTTTAATTTTGCTTGTTTGCTTGAAGCTATTAAAGATTATCAAAAAAGAGAGCGAAGATTTGGACTTGTTAGTGAACAGATTTCAAAAAATTCAAAGAATAAGAATGCAAAAACCAATTTCCTGCAAACTACTGAAGTATAATTTATTTATATTTTTCTTTCTATCATCATTTATTTTTTCTCAGAATAGAGAACATTATCAAATATTAGGTATTACCGTTGAAGGGAATAAAACAACTGATGCATCAATAGTTATTGCCAACAGCGGGTTAAAAGTTAATGATGAGATAGACGTTCCCGGAGACGAAACTATTAATGCGATTAAACGTCTCTGGAATTTAAATATATTTTCCGAAGTATCAATTGATATTGCAAAACAAATTGATAACGGGGTTTTTTTAGTAATTAAAGTTAAAGAATTTCCAAGATTGGCTGATAAAGTCTATTTATCGGGAAATGATGAAATTGATGAAGAAGAAATTAATGCAAAAATAAACTTTGTAAAAGGACAAACATTAAAAACTCAGGAGATTTATAGAGTTAAGCAAAAAATTCAAAAACTTTATATTGATGAAGGTTTCCTAAATTCAGAAATTACTCCTATTCAATACAATTTTGTTAAAGCAGACACATCAAAAAATTACATTACTGTTACTTGGGCAGATATTAATGACTCTAAAAATACTTTTGAAACAGAATATGAATATGATAGAGATAGTAAAACTGACGTTTTGGGTAAAATGAAAGAACGTAATTTATTAGTCTATCATATTATGGAAGGCGAAGTTGTAAAAGTAAACGAAATTAGATTTGCCGGTAATAATGCTTTTACTTCCGGGGAACTTAAAAGTGAGTTTGATGAAACAAGTGAAGCAGTTTGGTGGAAATTTTGGAGTTCCGGTAAACTTAAAAAAGATGATTATGTAAAAGATAAAGAACTTTTAGAAAAATTCTATAAAAAGAACGGATATCGCGATTTTGAAATTATTAGCGATACTTTAATATATCATCCTAATAAAAAACGTGTTGATATAGTTATTACGGTAAACGAAGGCACCCAATATAAAATTAAAGATATTATTTGGCAAGGCAATACAGTTTATGCCGATGATGCATTAGCAGAAAGGCTTGATGTTTATAAGGGAGAAGTATATGATTTTGATAAGTTTCAAAAAAACTTGTACTTTAACGAAAAACAAACTGACGTTTCTTCTTTATATCAAGACAACGGCTATTTAGGATTCAACTTAGAATTAAAAGAAGAAAAAGTTGCCGATGATTCATTAAATATTATTATTAAAATTAATGAAAACAATCGCTTTAAAATTAACAGAGTTGAAATAACCGGAAATACAAAAACAAAAGATAAAGTTATAAGAAGAGAACTTTATGTTATACCGGGCGATTATTTTAGCAGAAACAACATATTTAGAAGTATTCAGCAGCTTGCAAATTTACAATATTTTAATGTTGAAAAATTGTATCAGGAGGGAATAGATTATAGACCTACTTCGGATAGCACTGTTAACTTAATATTAAAGGTAGAAGAAAAATCGAGCGATTATTTAAATGCTTCGATTGGTTATAGCGGTAGTTACGGTTTTAGCGGAGCATTAGGTGTTACTTTAACAAACTTTTCTGCTGCCGAACCGTTTCAGATGGGTGCAGGACAAGTATTAAATTTTAACTGGCAGTTTGGTGTAGGAAACTATTTTAGAACATTTACTTTAGGTTTTACCGAGCCTTGGTTTATGGATACACCAACATTGGTTGGTTTTGAAGTATTTGATACTAGACAAAAATATATATATGACTTAAGACAGTCCGGTGGGTCGGTAAAGGTGGGACGAAGATTAACATGGCCGGATAATTATTTTTATGTGCAAGGTTCGTTCAAGTTTCAATATAATGATGTTATTGACGGACGCGGTTATTACAACGAAGGACTAACAAGACAATATACATTAGGTTTAGGAATATCCAGAACCGATATCGATAATCCTATTTTTCCTTCAAGAGGTTCTAAAGTATCTTTAAATGCCGAAGTTTCCGGCGGTTTAATTTTACCCGGAGATGTTGATTATTATAAATTAGAATTTACAACCGATTGGTATAGAAGATTATTTAATTCAAGCCGAATAACGCTTTATACCGGTATTGATTTAGGTTATTTGGATGAGATAGTACCGGGTACTTCTATACAACCTTTTGAGTTCTTTTTTATGGGGGGTAACGGATTAATTATAGCTACTACTCCGTTACGCGGTTATGAAGATAGATCCGTTGGTCCTATTAATAGTGACGGAAATATTATTGGCGGTAGAGTTAAAGCAAAATATACAGCCGAGTTGCGAGCTGCTTTGGCATTAGAACCAATACCAATTTATTTATTGTTGTTTGCCGAAGCCGGTAATACATTTAAAAATGCTTCGGATTTTGACTTTTATGATTTAAAGAGATCAGTTGGTATTGGTGCAAGATTGCTAATAAATCCTATTGGTTTAATAGGGTTTGATTTTGGATATGGTTTTGATAGAAAATCTGTTGACGGAAAAGATCCTGAATGGGTGTTCCACTTCCAATTTGGAAAAGGTTTTTAGTAAATTAATAAAATAAAAGAGGTAAACGTGAAAAAAATATTAGTTGTATTATTTTTAATATTGCCTATGTTAACGGCAATGGCTCAAACAAGTGAAGCTCCCAAAGTTCAAAGAACCGGTTATGTGGATACCGATGCTATTTTGGCTCAGTATTCTTTAGCAATTAAAGCGAAAAGCGATTTGGAAGCTTTAGCATCTAATTGGAGAAAAGCTATAGACAGTATGTACACAGCATTACAAAATGATTATACCGATATCCAAAAAAAAATAAATACAATGAAAGATGCTCAGAAACAAGAAGCACAACAACGTTTAGTTCAAAAAGAACAAGAAATGCGTAGTTTTCAAGAAGCAAAATTTGGAACAAATGGTGAATTGAGTAAAAAACAAGAAGAATTATTTGCTCCTATTAACCAAAAAATACGTACCGCAATTGAAAAAGTAGCCCAAGAATTAGGTTATACTTTTGTATTTAATAAAGCCGGTGAAGTAATATTATTATATGGTGAACCTGAGTACGATATTACATTTAAAGTACTTGACGTATTAAAAACCATGAAATAATAGGTTGAAAAATGAAAATAAAAATCATAATTCTTTCTTTAATCTTTTTTGTAGCTAATTTATCGTATGCTCAACTTAAAATTGGTTATGTAGATTCTGATACAATACTTAAAAAAATGCCTGATGCAATTGATGCCAAAACAAAAATTGATGCAACCATAGCAGAATGGAATGAAGAACTACGTAAAATAGAACAGCAATTAAAAGATAAGAAAGACGACTTTGAAAAAAGAAAATTAATTATGAGTGAGCAAACCAGAACTGACCTTGAAAAAGAGATTTTTGCATTAGATAAACAAATAGTTGAATATAAACAAAAAAAGTTTGGTGTAAACGGCGAATTATTCAAGAAGCAAGAAGAATTGATGAAGCCTGTTCAAAACCGCGTATTTAATGCAATTCAAGAAGTAGCTAAAGAAAAAGAATTAGACTATATTTTTGATAGAAGCGGGGATGTAATTTTTCTTTTTGCAAAGCCCGAGTATGATTTTACAAATATTGTTTTAGAAAAATTAAAATAATTAAAAATGGAAATTAAAATTAAAGACGCCGCCGCACTTACGGGCGGCATTTTATTTGGTAACGGTGAAGATTATTTTACCGGTGTTGCAAAATTAGAAGAGGCTACCAATAACGATATTACTTTTTTGTATCTGCCTCAATACGAAAAATATTTTGAGACTACGAAAGCTAAAGTTATATTAGTAAAACCGGATTTTGAACGTAAAAGAGATGATATTAATTATATTGTTGTTCAAAATCCCAATATTGCCCTAAATTTGGTAATTAATACCTTTTTTAAGCCTGAATTTAATTTGTTAGGTGTTGATAAAACAGCTTATTTAGATACGTCTGTTGTTTTGGGGCAAAATGTTGCACTTGGTAAAAATGTTGTGATAGGTAAAGGCTGTAAAATAGGGAATAATGCCAAAGTTTATCATAATACCGTAATAATGGATAATGTAACTATTGGTGAAAATTGTTTAATTTTTCCTAATGTTACTATAAGAGAAGATTCAGTTATTGGTAATAGGGTTATTATTCATAGCGGAACCGTAATTGGTTCGGATGGTTTTGGTTATGCCCCGGATAGTGAAGGTGTATATCATAAAATTCCACAAATAGGGAATGTTGTGATAGAAGATGATGTTGAATTGGGGAGTAATGTATCGATAGATAGAGCAGCCTTTGGTTCAACACGAATTAAAAAAGGGTGTAAAATTGATAATTTAGTACAGATAGCACATAATGTTGTTGTTGGTGAAAATACCGTAATGTCATCTCAAACCGGAATTGCGGGAAGTACTAAAATAGGTAAAAATTGTATATTTGCAGGGCAAGTAGGCATAGTAGGTCATAGCGAAATTGCAGATAATGTTATTATTGGGGCACAAAGCGGTGTCTCAAAATCGTTAACCAAGTCAGGTACTTATTTTGGGTCGCCGGCTAAAGAAATAAAAACAACTTTGAAATTAGAGTCTCATATTCGTAATTTACCCGGATATGTTGATAGGATAAAAAACTTGGAAAATAAACTTTTGGAGTTGGAAAAATTGTTAGGGGATTGTAATAAAAAAATGGAGAACAAATAAATGTTAGAAATGCAGCGTACTATTGAAAAAGAAGTTACGCTATCCGGATATGGATTACATACCGGAACAGCAAGTACAATGAAATTTAAACCCGCACCTATTAACTACGGAGTTAGATTTGTTAGAGTAGATTTAGGCGGAAATGTAGAAATACCTGCTAACGCCGATTATGTTGTAGATATTTCAAGAGGCACAACTTTAGGAATTGGAGATATAAGAGTTCATACTGTAGAACACGTATTAGCAGCTGTTTATGGATTACAAATAGATAACTTAATTATAGAAATGGACGGAATTGAACCTCCTATTGGTGACGGAAGTGCTTTACCATTTGTTCAAAA
>DAINPX010000211.1:0-5871 GCA_036743235.1 Melioribacteraceae bacterium | reverse complement strand
AATAATATTGTCTATATTTTTATATATTTCATGATTATTACTATCATTATTAAATAAAGTTAACGAAACCGATAACGTTTATTTTGACATTCCAGAAACCAATAGTGAAGCTGTAAAAATAGTTAATAAATATAATATGCAATATGTATTTGAAACCGCTCGTATGTATAAAAACGGCACACCAAAAATAAATATAGATAAAGTTTTTGGTATTACTACTTTTGAGTTGGGGTAATAAATAAAAAAAATTGGTTTTTAACTAATTTTTCAGCCTATTAAATATTCATTAAAAATTCATAATTATTTGCAATATCTATACAAAAAAAGAAAATAATAGTAGATAAGTAAAAAAATGGGTATGCCCATAAAATTAACATACCCATTAAATTACACTTAATTACCTAACTAAAACCATCTTTTTTGTTTCAATAAAATTGCCGGTTGTTAGTTTATAATAGTATATGCCACTACTTAAATTTTTTGCATCAAAATTAATTGAATGTGAACCGGCTTGTTTTTCTTCATTAATTAAAGTAGTTACTTCTTTACCTAAACTATCAAACACTTTTAAGGATACGAATCCACTAGTGGGTAAGATAAAACTAATAGTTGTTGAAGGATTAAAAGGATTAGGATAATTTTGGAATAGAGAATAATGAAAATTATTTATGAAATTATCTTCAACCGATGTAATAAAATCAGAAATATCCCTTTTCCATACTCCGCCCTTATACAATACAAAAATGCTGTTTAGACCTTTCGTTAAAAAAGTAGAATATGACGCACCGGTAAAACCCTGACTAAAATCGCTCCAATTATTCCCTTTGTCATAAGAGATATAAACGCCGTAATCATTACCAACTAATAGTACATTATTAACGGCAGAAACAGAATAAATTGGCACATTTGGTAAAGCATTATCGGCAATAATCCAATTTAATCCATAATCGGAAGAAATTGCAAATTCCGAAACCGAGGAATAAAATCCGGCTGCTAAATATTTAGTTGAATTATCATCAAAATAAGCTAACGAATTTACCGAAGAATTTGGTAAACCGGTACTCATTCTTATCCAGGATGTATTTGCTAAATCATATTTGTAAACACGTTGTAAAACTCCGCAAAACAAATCATTACCCGTATTTAATAAACATGATGCAACTAATCCGGTAATTCCTGAATTATTTTGCTGCCAATCGTTACCATTATCAGATACATAAATACCGGCGTTTGAAGAAGCAGCGAAATATTTATTTTCATATTTATTAATATCCTTAATTATTGCATTATTTGATATACCGTTATTAGAAGATTCCCAACTCTCGCCATTATTAGTCGATTTATATATTCCGCCTGAATTTGTACCAATAAAAACAACGCCATTAATTACGTTAACAGACCATACTTGTTTAATTGGCAAATTGTTATTTATTTCTATCCAACTAAATCCGTTATCAGTTGATTTAAACATCCCTTTACTTAATGTACCAACATATATAGTATTATCGGCAAATGCCATACTATAACCATAATTTAATTCATTGAAATTAGTTTTATTCCATTGACTTAAGATTGGAATAGAAAACAATAATAACAGAATAGCAATAGTAAATTTATTCATTTAATCTCCGAAATTAATTAAATGAAATTAAAACGCAATATATTCATTAATAGTTCCGGACATTATATCTTTTTTTTATAAATCTAAATATTTTATTATTTCAAAAGATTAATTTTCCACAAATCTTTTTTACTAATTTTAATTAATGGCTTTAAAACACTCATACCTGTTTTACCAATGCTTTTATATAAATAGTCTAATTCAACTAACATCGTTTTTATTTCTTCATTAATTGTAGGTACAAAGCCTGCCTCTTTCATCATTAATATTCCCTTTGCTTTTAACGAAAGTTCTAAATGTAATTGGATGTATGCAAGAATATCAATCATTACTTCTGTTGAAAATCTATTTTTAATTGAACTTAGATATTTACCAACTGCCGAATTTTTAAATTCTCCTTCATTAATTATTTTTAATAGTTCTATTTCAGAATCCGATTGACTTTCCATCCAAGCTTTTAATGTTTTTTCACTTTTGGTAAATATTTGTATAACAATTAAAGGTAATAACGTAATTTGTAAAATTGTTAAAATTAACGGTGGTAAGAAAAAACTATTAAATAATGAGTGGATAATAATTCCCATAGTTAAACCGGGAAGGAAAAAATGAATTAATGTATTATCCTTTTTTGTTATAATATTTTGACTTACAACAGCAAAAATTGCTGTTGATGATCCATGCATAATTGCCGTTCCAAATCCTCGGATAATCCACAACATAATATTTTGGGTTTCTATCTGATTAACATAAAACAAATTTTCCAAAATACTAAAACCTGTGCCGGCTGCAAAACCAATAATTAAAGAATCTGCTAAAAAACCTAATTTTGATTTATAAAAAAAGAAAATAATTATTAACGACTTTAGAATTTCTTCAGTAATTGGTGCAGCAATAGAATAAACAATATTTGGATGAAAAGTTGAAAACCAAAAAGTATTTATAGGGTAAGCAATTATTGCACTTATAATACCCCAAATAATAGCATAAATAATAATATTTAGTTTTAATAATTTAAAGCTATCAAGCGAATTTATTAATATTAAGAACAGAATAACAGGACTAATACTAATTAAAATAGGCATAACTTATAACAGTTTTAATGAAATCATAAATTCTTCGGTCGGCTTTAGATATTTATTAAAAGCTTTGGCATAACCTACTGATAATGTGGATTTTAATAATGTAAAAAATACAAGTTCAAAATCTAATTGTGCTCCAACATTATGAAAATAAGCTCTTACATTTTTATCTGTTACATCGGTTATTAAATTATCTTGGAAAAAAGATAACCGAGCAAATCGCACATAAGCAGATAAAAAGCCAAATTGCTTAAACATAACCGGCGGTAAATTCCATTCCAGTC
Source organism: Melioribacteraceae bacterium (assembly GCA_036743235.1). Classification (GTDB taxonomy): domain Bacteria; phylum Bacteroidota; class Ignavibacteria; order Ignavibacteriales; family Melioribacteraceae; genus JAEXOD01. The sequence goes on along the minus strand of DAINPX010000211.1, from coordinate 2,887 downwards.
CTATTTTTGCAAAATCTTTTCCTGCTAGTTCGTTAATTTCTTTTCCCGGGAAACTTTCAATTTCTCTATATCTTTGAACACTTAATCTATCAATATAATTATTCCCGAATCCGCCAAAATAAAACTTACCAAAAGAAGATTTAGTATCGGAAAATACACGCCCCGCAGAAGTATTCACCCATACTGAAGAATTACGAATACCTTTAACCAACATAGCTTTTTTTAATTGTATTGTAGCGGAAGGAACTATTTCATCATTAAAATAGGAACCGTTTATATTTGATTTAATTTCATACCCCGATTCGTTATCTACTCCTCCCAAAGAACGAAAATATTTTGAATAATTATATGTTATATCTGCATACGTTAATTCCGAGAAACCCGCATTAATATTTTGATATTGAGGTAGTTTTTGTAAATCTCCGTAAAATGCAATATTAAAAATTAATCTTGAATCTATTGGCTTTTCAAGGTTTATTAAATAATCGTACCCTAAATTAAAATAATAACCTGCCCTGCTAACTTTTGTAGGACCAAATAAATCGAAAAAGTTCGTCTTATTAAGTGCTGCATTAAATCTCCATTGCCAATAATTATAATTTAGTGATAAGTGCAATCTTTCTTTTTGTGGCAATAAATTATTATTAGTATAAGATGCTTTTATTTTAGCTTTACTAATTAAAATATCATCCGAAAGATTAATATTTACACCATAAGCAACAAAATCTTTGTATCCTTCAATAATAGGATAAAAACTTTCCAAACCTGTTTCAAGAACTGAGTTATAATCAATTTCGCTAATAATTAAATTCTCATTATTTAAATTTGATGCCGGTTCCGGAATATAATTTAGAAATTCAGGGTTTTTTTCTAATGATTTCATTCCCAAATAATCTATTGAAGCAGCATCATTAACAAATTCTTTATTAATTTTTAATGGTCTTAGTCCTTTTGTATTATATTCAAATACCAACAAAGTATCATCAGATATTTCAATCGGTCTAAAATAACCAATATCCGTGTTTGTAAGTAATTTTGCATCTTTATTTTCAATATTTATTTGATAAACATTAGAAACTCCGGTATAATATGATGTGCCTATTAAGCTTTTCCCATCTTTGCAAAAAACAAAATTAGATGTACTATTATCCTCAAATTCATACACAAAAGTCGTATCAATTTTTCCGTAATTTAACGAGTCTAAATTAAATAGTAATAATTTTTGTTTTCCCGCTTGGTCTGCAAAAGTTCCGGATAATAGTTTTCCATTGGGAGAAATATCAATATCAAAATAACTATAACCGTAAGGAATAGAATAAAGGCGTTGAATTGTTGTAAAGTCACCGGTTAATTTTACTATTGCAGTTCGACCGTTTACAATTTGCATACCATACAGGGCTTTTTCTTGTTCTGAATAAACTAATTCCGAAATTCTTATATAGTCAAATATTGTCTCTTCATCCCCGTTATTTAAATCTACAACTTTTAATCCTCTCCAATTTTGATTATGGGTAGTTACAAAAGCTCTATTATTCGTTTTATCATAAGCAAAATTCGTAACATAATATAAACCCGGGCTTTCAACATCAGTTATTTTATTAATCTTTCCGTTATCTAAATTCATTGAAATTAATGCGGCTAAATCACCCGGTCTATTTATTGCACAAATAATTTCGTTTTTGTATTTGTTAAAATACGGACGAGATACTGATCCTAAATTTTCTTTTGTAAATTCTTTAACATTTGTTAATGGATACTGAGTTATTTTTTGAATATTGTTTTTTTGAAATTCATTTTCAAAATCGATCCACTCATCCCAAACAGAAACTATATCTTTATTAAAAACATTATTAAACTGCGTTGCATAAAATCTATGACTTAAAGAGTCTCTATCATAAAAGGCTCTTACATTTTCCATACCATACGTAGCGCTTAAATAATTAATAAAACGTGCTCCATATAGATAAGAATTTACACCCACTTGAAAATCCACTGTAGTACCTTCGGTTTCTAAGCCAATTGGTCTATAAAAATAAGCATTTTCTTTAACCATAGCTCTAAACACCATCTCATCATAGCCACCCAATACTCTACCTAGCCCACCGGACATCCAAGTTTCCATAAATACCGCAATACCTTCATGATACCAACGGGGCGAGTACCAACGGGGTGAAGATAAATAACTGTAAAACATTGATAAAGGATTTTCGTTATCTGTAGCTATTTTACCTAAAAACACTTTTCTAAAAAATGCATCTAAACCTGTGGATTTATCAGCCATTACAAGATGAGTCAATTCATGATTCATTAGCCATTGAAAACGTTCATTGGCAGGTAAAACATCAAAAGTAAAATCAAAAGGTGCAATTCCAATTAACAATAAATTATAGGGAATTGTCATTGTTCCACCATTTCCGACATCCGAAAAATCATTCAACAAAACAGTTACTTTTTCATCTGTGTAAAAATTCCAATATTTTTGATTAAATTGATAGGCACTTTCGGTAGTTGCCGCCACATGCGGAATTAAATAATCATACGATTTACCAAAATAAATAATTTTACTGTTTTTAGTTTCAAGTTTATAAATTTGAGAGTAATTATAAGATGTTAACAAGAAAATAATTATTATAATAGTTTTTAATTTATACGTCATTTAATTACTCCTAAATTATACTAAATAAAATTTATTTGATTATGTTATTAAATTGAAGAATGTTAAATTTTACCTAAAACTGCATTCATTTTTCCCAATGATTGAGCAGTATTTCGGAAAACGGCACACAAATCTATTCCTTTTCCTACTTGATTTTCATCTTTTACACCGACATAGTATTGATTAGCAATTACTATTATACCAAGCTCTGTTAAATTTACCATTTTGCTA
>DAINPX010000210.1:0-5888 GCA_036743235.1 Melioribacteraceae bacterium | reverse complement strand
CGATTTTGGTTCCTGCTCTTGAAGTGTTGCTACAACAACCCTATATAATTCATCATAATACTTTCTATTCTTTTTATCAAAATATAGTTCTTGAATGTCGTTATAACGAAGCACGGTTACAGTGTCGTAGGAAATACCGGTTGTAACCTCCATAATAGCATCATCATCTGCAGCACCTCCTGAAGAGTTTACTGTAGTAACATATAATAATACTACGGAATCAATCTCAATAGTTTCTTTAATAAACACAATATTATAGGTATGTTTTTCATCAAAACTGACTGTTTCCTTTCCAAAATTCTTGGGTATATTTTTTAAATAAGGCAATTCTTCTTCGCTTGGAACAAAAGAAACGCTGTACAGATCCAAATATTTTGAGTCTCTGTTTAGCTTATTTTCAACCTTTCTGTAAACATCCCATAAATTTTGCGAAAACAAATTAGAAAAGATTATGAATATAAACAGAATAGTAAGATGTTTTTTCATATTATTGTTTACTTAATCTTAGTAATTAATTTTAATAATAGGTGAAAAAACAAGATATTTATCAGTTCTATATGGATATTTTGTTTGGTTTACACTAAAGCCCGAATAATACGAAGCAGTAAAACCAAAAGTATCGTCCAACATAAATGTTACATCAAAACCAAAATATCCAAATCCTTCAGAACCATAACTAAATACTAATTTAGATTCGTGTTGCAGTAAACCGCCTCGTTTTGTTAAGCCTATATCGGCTTGAATAAAATGTGTAAACTTATTAAAGAAGTCTTTTTTATCCAAATCCACCATTTTAGTTTTCTTTGGGTCAACCTCGTAATGATATAACGAATGAGATGCAACTCCTAAACCTGCTTCAAGCATCCCTAAATCAAAAACATTAGCTAAATCTCTTTTCGTAAAATTAAGTATAAAATAATCGCGAATAGAGTAAAATTTGGTAGTCCGAGTAAAACCAAATTTACTATTTTTATAATCGCCAAAAGTAAGCTGTCCTTCTAAGTTCATATATAACTTAGGAAATGACGGAAACATATATTCCGACAAATTACCATTAATTTTAAAGTAAATGGATTGTCCGGACTTATATAAACTTCCTTTTGGTAAATCGCTTACAAAAGGTTTTCCCGCTTCTTGGGTTGTACCCAAAGCTACCTTATAAGTATAATCTGCAGGATCAGCACTTAATACTTTATAATACGATAATTGGAATCCAACAGTATAATCCGGTGAAAACCAACCGGGTAAAAAGATACGTCTATTTCCCCAATTACCAATAAATGAAACAAGATATTTATTTCTTTGATTACTGGTTGTTGACCAAAACATTATTTCAGGGTTTAATAAATTAAAATTCAAGTTAAAATAATAACCGGGTTTAACATCAAAAACTTCTTTTGTAACATCGGCAAAAAAGTACTGTTGTTTCTGAATTTTTTCATATAAACTTGGCTGTATAATATCTTTTAGGGCAAAAGGATCTTCAACGGCATCAAATAACGGTTGAGGTTTATCGTTTAACAATTCGTATGAAGGAATAAATGCAAAATACTCTAACTCATCATCATAAAACCTCTTGCGAACATCAATTACAATATCACCATCAAAAATTCCTTTAGACTTTTGCTTAATAATGTCAGATGTAGCAGGTTTTCCGCTAATTCGTAATTCGTTGTTAATAATAAATCGGCTAAAAACATCTCTAACAAAATCAGGGTCATTAATAAACCATTTTTTCTTTAAATCATCATACGCAATTGTATTATACTCTAAATTGATATAAATCTTTTTAAGCTCTGTAATTAAAGTGGAGTCCACTTCTTGAGCTTTAACAAAGTAAGAGCTAAAGAGCGATAAAAATATTATGTAATAAAACTTTTTCATAATTTACTCCACTAATTAATGCCTAAACGATAACGTAATTGAAACATTGCTCCTCCTTCGGTTTCCCAAGCTCTTATCTTACGGGCAAAAGGAGCAGTAACATAATTTACCTCAAATCTAAATCTATGAATTGAATATAAATCTACTAATTTAATCCAACCCCAAATATTTGCATGATTATCAAAAATTCGCAAACTTGCACCCAACAACGGGTCTTTTGGTACAAAATTATAATGAAAAACTATAACAGGCATAAATTTGTCTTGAATTAATTTAGCATTCCTAAATTTAAATTTTGTATCATAATTTGCTTGATAAATATTATAATATGCTGCACCTACGTCCATTCCAAAACGATGTACCAACTTTTCGCTGGAATTCCAGAAAAATGAAAAAGTAAGTTCTGCTTGATTAGTAGTATGGTACGCTACATAACCTCCGGTTACAGTTTTATAAGCATTCGGATCGCTAAACTCATCTCCCGCAATAGAAATATATAATTTCATAGTAGGTAATGAAAAAGGTCTTGTCATTGTTAAATCCATGCTTAATCCTGTTCCAAAATTTAATAATGGAGAATCTCCTGTTGTAAACGGATTGTGTTCTGCAATGTACCTACCATCTAAAAATGAACTTTTGGGCATCCTGATTTTAGCCATTAATAATGCATCAATATAATTAGATAGATATGGATTTGGGTTTTCATCCATTCTAAATAATAACTTTGCTCCTACACCTAAAGTCATATTTTCCCAAGGTATCATATTCATTACACGTTCACGAGTACTAAGCATTACACTTGCCCCACCGGTTTCTCCAAAAGACATTATTTTATGCGAGAAACTAACATGAGAGAAACTTGCATCAATGCTATATGTAAATTCATCTTCTTTTTTTGTCTGTCTTCCAAAAGTTTGTTTGGCTTCAGAAATTTTTGGATACCATTGAGCAGCTGTATTTACTGTTACATAATTGTAAAAATCCTTGTTATCTCTTGAAGACATACCAATACTGGTTTTAACCTCCGAATCCGGATTAATACCCAATAATGTAGGGGGTTTGTTGTCTTTCTCTTCAAGCTCTCTTAATTCGGCATAAACAAGAGATAGAAGAAATGAATAGAGAGGAGGATGATTTAGTTTTAAATTATACATATCTAAAAAATTTAATACACGACTAATATCTTCTTGCTGAGTAGTTGATAAACCACTTATAAGTTCATCTCCTTCTGCAGTAGTAGTTTCAATTTTTGTTAAATACAGTAAATAAACAGAATCGATATCAAGTCCATGCTTTAGATAAACGAGACGATACCTAATATTCCCTCTATCAGAAAATGAAAACGGTTCTCGTCCGTCAACTCTTGGAAAAGTATTTCTAAACGCAGGAATAGTTTGAAAATCAGGAATGATATCCAAATAGTTCAAATTAAGATACTTTTTATCCCTTCTTAATTTAGCGTCAATCTTTTTTTGAAATTCTTCCAAGGTTTGAGAATACCCCAAATCAACAAGGCACAAGAGAATTATTAAGTAATAAATTAATCTATACATCTTCCTCTCTACAAATAATTATTTTAGAATAATAAAACGATATGTTTCATTCATTGTTTCTTTAAACTGTGTTTGAAAACTGACTTTAAGTAATACTTCTTGCTGGGCGCAGTCTTCTAAACTATTAATATAATCTTGGTTTACATTTACTTGGACGAAAGAAAAGGCTCCTTTTGCCGGTACATCGGCAATAGCATCTTTTACGAACTCCGGAGGATCTGATGTTACATTTACATTTCTTAAAATTGGTAAATCAGTCACAAAAGTTCCGTCTTCCGATTTACTAAAATATCCGTAAGGCAATCTAAAAATTGCTGTGTTATATGCACTTACAACCAATGGCTGTATCTTTCCGGATTTCACATCACTTTCGGTTGATAATAACACTAAGTTTCTAAATAACGTAAGTTTTCTAACTGAAGTAGTCCATACTGAACTTTCAACCGTACCATCCTTTTTTTGATACTTAAATTCCTTACCGTTATATTTTCCTAAAATCTTAATTTTTGAACCAACCAAATTTATATCCGAAAACCATTTATCCAGCGATACAATTGGTCCTTTTCCTTCTTCCAGTACTGCTCCGGAGTTATCATTAATAATTGAATATGAATACAAATTAAAATCTGTGTACTCCAATGTGGCAAAACTGAAGGTTCTCTTTTCTTTAAAAAGATATTCCGGACGTAAATCTAACGGAGCTGCTAAAATAGGATTTGCGACTTCCAACCTATATACTACAGTTAAATTTTGCGATTTTGTTTCGTCAACAAAATTAATTTTATACCTAGCATAATATATACCCGGGTCTTCAATTATTGCATTACAAGAAAAATTAACCATCGCTCCTCTTCCGCCTTTTGCAGAAGATGTTATTTTTTCGTTTGAAGGATCTTGATTTATCTCTTTAATTTGTCTAATTACTTGCATATCAGAGTTCAATAATTCAACTTCAATTTTAATAGATTTGATATTTGTTAATACCATTTCTCTATTACCGGGTACTTTAAACTTTTGCATGGTAACCACTCTTAATGTATCCTGAATTTTACCTTGTGCAAAAAGTTGACTTGCTATAAAAACTAAAATTAGTAAAATATTTTTCATATTAGTTCCTCATTTTTAGAACCTATATTCAGCCTCTGCTTTTTTAACTCCGCCTAAAGCTTTAGCATGAATTACAAATGTTTCAAGTTTTGTTTTAACGTCAAGTTTTTTCTCTTCAAGCATCATTGTATTAAATTCTTCAACCAATCCCGGAATTTCTTTCATATAGCTTGGAGCAACACGTTTAACTTCAGCATATACAACAAAAACATAGTCGCCTTCACGTTCAAATGAACCAATAAAAATTGCATTACCGGTTGAATCTTTCTGTAATACAAAGTTTCCGGGGATACTTTCGGTATCCAATTTTTCAGGAAAGGCAGACGGTCTTACCTTAGAATTTGGAGAGACCTCAATTGTATATTTAACATTTATTTTTTCTTGTTCCGATACAAGTCCGCTTGCAGTAATCATTACGTTAAACTTATTACCTTGTTTTATTTCAAAATCGGTGGAATTGGCAACTTTTAACTGAACCTCATCTTTATATATAGTCTTAAGCATTTCTTTTCTAACAGCTTCCTGAGCGTCATCCAATTCATCTCTTTCTGTAATTACAATTAACAACTCGGTAATAAGCACAACATATAGAATAAAATAAACCATGTTTTTTTTCATGGCAGTAAATCCTCATTTAATTTGCAAATTAATTTTTAATTGAATCTTTCATCATTTGTATTGCTTGCAAATTAGCAAGTTGTATTTTTTGTAATTTTTTTGATAATTCTTCAAATTTAGTGAGATAGTTATCAATCGTTCTAATTTCTTCATCTGCCATAGTCTTTAGTTGTTGCATTTCATCTCTAAATTGCGGAACCTTTGAAACAGGAATAGCTTCAGGTTTAGTATCGTGATGAGCTTCCGGTGCATGCCCATGAGAATCTTCAGGTGTAAAAAATGTAACAGTGGCTAAAATAACAAGTAAAAAGAATTCCAAAAATAACGCACCCATAACATAACTTGGGTCAATTTTTCCATCGCTACCAATTAAAAAAGATGGTACTACTGCCAAATTACCGGCTACTTTACCTAAGCCTCTTAACCCAACTACTATAATTAAAATTGCGGCACCCATATATACAATGCCCATTACGTTATTAGAATAATTAGGTATAAATTCATATACCATATACTTACCAAAAGCAGTTTTTGGATTGTTTGCTTTTTTCTCAGACACGGTTTCCTCCAAATAAGTTTTTTAATTGTAAATTATGTATTAGTTTGTAAAATATAAATAAAAAATTAAAATGCAAAGTAAAAATTTAATAAATAGATAGATTTTTGCTATAAATCACAAGTTTTTTTCAAACCACTCAAAAAATAGTTTTAATGACTCTTTTAGTT
>DAINPX010000209.1:0-5939 GCA_036743235.1 Melioribacteraceae bacterium | reverse complement strand
ACCTTGAACTAATGAAGAGCATGATGGTTGATAGCATAACTTCAACATTAGGAAATATTGTGTATTCCCACAATAATAATAAAATCAATATTCAGCTTCCTGTTATATTGAATTACGGAGAAGAATTTAACGTTACGGTTTATTATCAAGGGGTTCCGGGTTCATCGGGTTTGGGTAGTTTTGAGTTTACTACACATCAAGGTAACCCCATTATTTGGTCTTTAAGCGAACCTTACGGAAGTATGGATTGGTGGCCTTGTAAAGATACACCCGAAGATAAAGCCGATAGTGCAGATATTTGGATTACTGCTCACGGATTTTTTACATCAGCTTCTAACGGTAAATTGATTGAAATTGTAAATAACGGAAATAATACCAAAACTTATAAATGGAAAGTTTCTTATCCTATTGCAACATATTTAATTAGTGTTGCAATGACAAATTATGACGAATATACTCACGACTATGTGGCATTAGACGGCAGTATTATGAAGTTACATCATTTTACTTATCCTGAAAATTGGAGCGAAACAAGAAGACTTCAAATGGAAGCTACTTCAGATATGATTCATGAGTTTGCCAAAATGTTTGGTGAGTATCCTTTTTTACGCGAAAAATACGGACATGCCGAATTTTCCTGGGGAGGAGGGATGGAACATCAAACACTTACTTCAATTGTTGCTTTTTCAACTAATTTGGTTAGCCATGAACTTGCCCATCAATGGTTTGGTGATATGATTACTTGCAAAGACTGGCATAACATATGGCTTAATGAAGGATTTGCGACCTATTGCGAAGCTCTTTATACCGAAAAAAAACAGGGTTTTAACGCTTACAAATCAGCTATGCAAGGTGAATTAAGTGCCGCAAAAAATGCAGTCGGTACTCTTTACTGCCAAGATATAGCAAACGTAAATAATATTTTTAGTGGTGCTCGTTCTTATTCCAAAGGTGCTGCAGTTTTGCATATGTTACGTTGGGTAATTGGTGATAGTTTATTTTTTAAAACTTTATATAACTATGCTAATCATCCCCAACTTAAATATGGTGTTGCCGTTACCGAAGATTTTAAAAACGTAGCAGAACAAACATCTAACACAAATTTAGATTATTTCTTTAATCAATGGGTTTATGGAGAAGGATACCCACGTTATAACGTTAATATCGAATCAGTTCCAAACGGTGTATCATACAATATTAAAATGATTGTTTCGCAAACCAATACTACTAATAATCCGGATTTTTTTGTGATGCCGATACAAATAAAATACCGGGTAAATTCTAAAGATACTTTAATTACTTTATTGAATAATCAAAAAGTTCAGGAGTTTAATTTTGTAAGCCCGGGTAAGCCCACTATGTTTTCATTTGATCCGAACGGGTGGTTATTAAAAAATGTTTCTTTAAATTTAACAGGCATATCGGATGACGAAATAAATATTAAAGATTATAAATTAGAACAAAACTTTCCTAATCCTTTTAATCCGGAAACAAAAATTGTATATTCATTAGGTAAATCCGATAATGTTAAGTTATCTGTTTTTGATGTTTTAGGAAAAGAAATTAAAACATTGGTTAACGAGTATCAAAATTCCGGAACATATACTGTTAACTTTAATGCTTCTGAATTATCCGGCGGAGTATATTTTTACAAATTGCAAACCGATAATTATAAAAATATAAAAAAATTGGTTCTTCTTAAATAAAAAGATTTAATTATATAAAGGGGATAGGCGATAATATTTCTATCCCCACACCTACCTAAACTTAAATTTATTTGAATTAATAATTTGATACTGTTAGCGGTAATTACCTCAATTAAATCGGTTTTGTTTTTGTTATAAAAATATTATTAGTTATTTTTAGATTTTAAAATAGCAAGCTAAAGATATGAAGAACGAAGAATTAATAGAAGAAGGAATTGTAATAAAATCGCAAAACGGAATTGCAGAAATTACAATAATTGAAAAAGGCGACTGTTCCGAGTGTTCGGCAAAGGTATATTGCAGCCCTTCCGAAGGGAATAAAAAAAAGCTTAAGGTTAAAGACCCTTTTGGCGTAAATCCGGGTGATAGGGTTAAAGTCAGTTTAAAGGGGAGCAATTTATTTGCGGCTTCTATTCTATTATATGGTGTTCCCTTAGTGCTATTAATTATTGCTATTTTAATTGGTATTAGTTTTTTTGAAGACTCAAAAAATAAAGAATTGTATGGATTTTTAATTGGTTTAGGGGTATTAATTTTATATTATTTTAGTGTATTTATTATTTTACGAAAAAAAGAGGAGTTTATTAAGCTGCCTCAAATAATATTTGTAAGCAGCTTATCGGAAAACTAAAAATTATTTTTTATCACTATGTTTTTCATCACCGGAAAAGTTTCCAATATTATGCATATTTGGTATATTAAACTTGCCTCCAATTTTACCTAACGATTTTAGGTCTAATTTACCGACAATATTTACGAAAGTAGCCTCACCGTTTTTTCTTTTTGCAAGTATCACAAGCCCGTCAATTCCTGCTTTTCCAGGATTTTTTACGTATATGCTAACACCCCCCTTTTTATCGTTTGTTGATATCATACGTTCCCAATTTTTACTTAATAAGTCCGTATCAAATTCTTTAAATCTTGTATCAATAGCTTTTGCGTTTTTTTCTGTAATTCCAAAAGAATTTACTCTAATAAATTTAATGCTATTCAATAAATTTTTAACCTCAGCGTCATCATCAGACATTTCGGCAATTGATTGTATCATACTTTCCGGCAATAAAACTTCGGTGGATTGAGGTCCTGATTCAAGTTTACTTAAATCACCGAAATCAAAAAATCCGGGTTCATTTGAATAATTATATTTACTGCTTTGTGCGTTTAATAAATTTGCCGCAAATATTACGACTAATGCAACAAGAATTTTTAAGGTTTTCATTTTATTCTCCTTAATTTATTATATTGTTAATTATATTTAATCCTTCGTTTAACGGTTCTGCCACTTTCTTTTTTATTATATCTGCTTTAATTGTAGAATTTGTTTCTTGTAATATATTACCAATTAATGCAAGAGCATATTTTGCTTTTTCATCAGCAACTTTTATTTGTTCTTTCGTATATAAATGCTTACTGCTTTCTTTAGGTACTTGTTCTCTAACAATAATTGCAAGAAAAATTGCAATAATTATTACCGAAGCATATATAACCGGAATTATCGGTTTTAATGTAAACAAGCAATAAATTTCAGACCAAAAACTTGGTTTATTATATTTAATATAGCCGGGAAGTTTAATTACTAAATTTTGTTCACTCTTTTTAATGCTTTTTATTGCATTTTTAGTTGTTTTATATTCCTTAAATAACATATATGCTTTATTATTAAAAATAATTGACAAATAAACTTTAAGTTTAGTAAATATACTCGCATCTCCGTATGCTACGGAAATTATATCGTCTTTATTAATTTTAGATATTTTCATAGTTCTGTAACTCTGCTTGTAATTTTTTTCGTGCTCTTAATAAGTTTACTTTTATTGTATTAATAGGAATGTTCAACATTTCCGAAATTTCTTTATACTTCATATCGTTTATTTCATACATAATAAAAATAGTTCTAAGTTTTTCGGATAAATTTTGTATCGCACTATTTATTTTTTCTTTTAATGCTTCGTTTTCAAATTTTATCAATGGATTATTTAAGCTATCGTAATCAATTATTTCTAATTCTTCATCTTCGTTTGGTTCAAATATTAAATTCTCTATTATCTTTCTTCTTCTTAATACATCAATACACATATTGTAAGTTGTTCTTATTATCCATTGTTTGGCTTTAGAAAATTCAAATCTATCCATATTTTCCCAAGTACGTATTAATACTTCTTGAGTTATATCTTCTGCATCGGCTTTGTTTTTAACCATATAAAACGAAAACCTATAGATATCTTGCTTAAAATTTTTAATTAGATAATCAAACTTTATACTTTTCATAAAAATCAATTTACTATAAAGACGTTTTAAACGTCTAAAATGTTACATTCAAAATAACTTTTGTGATTTAAATTACATTTTGTATAATATTACTTACATTGTGCTCTATTTAATATACAATAAAAAATTCAATTATTATATTTGTAAGGCAAATTAAAGGAAATAAGATAGGAATGATTTTTGATTAATATAAAATTATTTAATAATAATGAGGAAAAGAATGAAAAAAATAGTTGTAGTAATATTTAGCTTATTATTTTTTAATATTGTTGTAAACGCTCAACATAATTCGGCAGCAATAAAAATTGGATACTTTTCTCCTTCTGTTAGTGACGGAGGATTTATTATTGGCTACGAAGGTGGTAAGTATATTGATGAAAACTTGCGCGTTGGTTGGAGTATTGATTGGTTCCACAAAAATTACATCGATAAATCATTAGTGGGTAATTTTAACGATTTACCGGGAAATTTAGATTATACAGTAAATGAACTGCGGGCAGAAACCAATTTACACGAAATACCAATTATGGCAACATTTAACGCTTTATTTCCTGTTGCCCCACGCTGGAAAGCTTTTGCAACCGCCTCGGCAGGTTTAGATATGCTTTTGATAATTTATAATAGCTACCAAAACCCAAGTGAAGATGATATTCATGCAGCTTTCGATTTTGCTTGGCGTATTGGCGGCGGTATGGTTTATCAATTAGGTTATCGTTCGGAAATTATAGGCGAAATTACATACCACAACTCTGAACCCAGTTGGACTTACGAGGTTAATGATGCAAACGGAAAAAAGCATGTTTTTGAACGTAAATTTGATATGAGCGGATTTTTAACAAGGGTGGGAATCAGATTTTTCTTTTAGTTTAACAAATTTATCAGCTTACGGTAAAATTTTGCCGTAAGCTAATTAAAACTTTTTTATACCATCATAAAAGAGTTTATCTTTTTCAAAAATATAAAAGGACTGAAAAGTTAGTGTACCTTCGGATAAGGTTTCAATTGTTGTTACAATACGTTTTGCGGTTATATCGTTAAATAAAAAAGTTTGAACTTCTGTTTCTGTATTGTTTTTATGTTTTATAGTTATAATTTCTTCTAAGTTAAAACCCAAGTTTAAAAGATTTTCAAATCCAAAACAATAATTGTATATAACCATTCCATTTACAAATGTATTAATATTAAAATTTTCACTCAATTAAGTTTTAACTCCAAAGTTTTGCCCTCTGTTGCAAATTCCAATTTAATTAGTGAGAAATTTTTTATGGAATTAATATTAATATAGTTTTTTCCTGCTAAAAGTTCTCCCTTATAAATAGTTTTGTCAGGCTCATTATCCGAGCTCCCTTTAATAAATAATTTATCCTTAATAGATGAATTGACATATAAAATAGAATTACTGCCCGAAGTAAGTAGCATCACTTTATCATTCCCTTTAATAAATTTAGCAAAATTATATAAAGCGGGAATAATTACTTCACAAATATTAGTGGCATGTGTACTTTCAATCCATCCTACATTAACTGATTTAACGGAAAAATAATATTTTGTTTCTTTTGGTTTGTTAATATAAACCGTAAAAGAATTATCTTTACTACTAACAATATCTACAAGCGTATTTGAAGAATACTCCTGTTTACCGCTTTCAAATTTATAGATTGAATAATATTTAATTTGATCAAAATTATCAGCCGGCTTATCCCATTGTAATAATATTGAATTTTCTTTATTTCCCGTCATTTTATATGATAGATTAATAGGAGCCTCCGGAGGTCCGATTTCTAACCAAGGCATTACTGTAGGATAAGCATGATCACTAAATAATTGAGAATTGAAATTTTTTACATGTTCGTATCTAAAAAATGCAACCCCTCCGGCACCTATTTTTCTGCCATAAGCTATCATTTTATCCATTTCGGGGTAAACCGATTTTTGATAAGCCCCTATTCCCAAAATAATAGTACG
>DAINPX010000208.1:0-6000 GCA_036743235.1 Melioribacteraceae bacterium | reverse complement strand
TATGGTTGAAACCGATTATGCAAATAGCTATTTGCATAATCGGTTTCAACCATAGGAAAAATTTTATTTATTCCTTCAACTTCAAATAAGGCAGTACACCCGGGTGTACCAAAAAAAGATACTTCAATAATTGAACCCTCTTTAACGTTATTATTTTCGTTAGGTAAAATAGAAGTATTGTTTATTACAGGTACATTTATAAAAGGTATTGTTTTTATGGGTGGTTTTACATAAACTATATTTGTAAAAGTTTCTGACTTACCATTATATTCTAACGTCGATTTAATAAAACCTTTGTTATATTTTTCGGCATTTTGTTCTGCTGTAATATCAAGTTTGATATAAGCTAAAAAACCTCCTTCATTATGGACTTTAATTTTTTTTCCGTTAATAGTTAAATTTGCATTTTTTGGATTAATATTTCCAAAAACGTAAATTGAATCGTTAAACATCTTCAATTTATTAATATCTCCTAAGTTATTAAATGAGATATTAAAATTATTATCCTGTGCCATCGTGCAAACCACAAACGTTAAAAACAAAAGAATCACTTTTTTCAAAATCAATATCCTTAATTATGTTAAACACAATTTTAAATATAATGATTTTTGTAAAATTAATTTTATTAGTTAATAAAAATCGATTCTATTGTAAAAATTTAGTTTAGGAAATTTTTGAATTTTTTAAACGTAATGAATTTGTTATTACGCTAACAGAACTTAACGACATTGCCAAAGCACCAATCATTGGGTTTAATAAACCTAATGCAGCAAGAGGGATACCTACAATGTTATAAATAAATGCCCAAAATAAATTTTGTTTAATTTTTATTATTGTTTTTTTTGACAGTGAAATTAGCGATATAATTCGCTCTAAATTGTTGTTGGATATAATAATATCTGCCGACTCGATAGCTATATCCGTAGCACTACCTATTGCAATACCAATGTTTGCCTTGGTTAAAGCAGGCGAGTCGTTAATTCCGTCTCCAACCATTGCTACAATGTTACCTTTTTTTTGCAAGGATTCAATCAAATTAATTTTATCTTCCGGTAAAGCATTAGCAATAATATTAATTATTCCAAGTTCTTTACCTAAAGATTTTGCCGCATTAATATTATCACCCGTTAATAAATGTGTTGTTATTCCTAATTTATTAATCTTTTCTATTAATGTTTTTGCATTTGGTTTAGGCGTATCTTTTAACAAAAAATAACCCGCTAGATTATTTTTAATAGAAACTAATGCAATAGTATTGCCTTGTTTTTCAAGCTCATTTATTTCATTAAAAATTGAATTTGTTATTATAGTATCGTTTTGTATTAATTGTTTATTGCCAATCAATATATAATTTCCGTCAATTTCCGCAGATACACCAAATCCCGATTTATTATTAAAAGAATTAACTATAGCGGAATTTTTAAAGCCGCCTAAATATTTTGTTAAAGATTTTGCAATAGGGTGTTCTGATTTGTGCTCAATAGCGTAAACATATTCTTTAAATTTACTTTGGTCTTCAACAAAAATTTTTTCGCCTAATACTGTAAATATTCCCGAGGTTAAAGTACCGGTTTTATCGAATACAATGTCAGTTATTTCTTGAGAATTTTCGAGAATTTCACCGTTTTTAATTAAAACACCCAGTTTTGCACCTAAACCTGTACCAACCATTATTGCAGTTGGTGTTGCCAAACCTAATGCACAAGGGCAAGCAATAATTAAAACACTAATAAATCTAATTAAGCCGTTATTAAACGGATCGGGTAAAGAAAAAAGTAGGGGAATAAAAAAAGAAAACAGGGCAACAATAATTACAATTGGCACAAAAATGCTTGCAATTTTATCGGCTAATTTTTGAATTGGAGCTTTTGAACCTTGTGATAATTCAATCATTTTAATAATTTTTCCCAAAATCGAATTATCTCCAAGTTGGGTAACTTTAAAAATAATATTGCCTGTTAAATTTATAGTTCCGCCAATAACAAAATTTCCGGTAATTTTGTCAATTGGTAAACTTTCTCCCGTAACCATGCTTTCATCAATTGAAGTTATGCCGCTAACAATAATTCCGTCAACGGGAATTATTTCACCGGGTTTTACAACTACCAAAGTATTTATAGATAAGAGTGAAGTATCGGTTTTAACTTCTTTTCCTTCAATTAGTATTGTTGAAATATTTGGACGTAATTTTATAAGTTGTTTTATCGTATTTTTTGTTTTTTCTTTGGCTTTGCTTTCCAGAACTTTGCCTAACAATATTAAAGTGATAATAACGGAAGCTGTTTCAAAATATACATGTTTTGTGGCATGGGCAGGTAACAGCTCCGGAAATAAAATTACAAAAGAACTAAAAAAATAAGCAGAACCCGTACCTATTGCAATTAAGGAATTCATATCTGCATTAAATTTTTTAAAATTTTTAAAGAAAACAGAAAAAAATCTTTTTCCGGATATAAATAAAACAGGTGTAGATAATATAAAAAGGACTTTTTGTATCTGAATTATCCGTAAATCAGATAGATATTTACTAAATATCATATCTGTAAACATACTTATAATAAATATAGGTAATGTTAAAAATAATGAAATTTTAAAATCTTTTAATAGATTAAAATATTCATTATTTTGTTCTAAAGCATTGTTCTTCTTACTTTCATTAGTGATTAGGTTATAACCATATTCATTTAGATTATTAGCAGCTATATTTATATCAAAGTTATCTTCGGCAGTTAAATATACCTTTTCGGTTGCTAAGTTAACAGATACCTCAGAAATTCCATCAATTTTTTTTAATACTTTTTCTACTCTATTAACGCATGCTGCACAGGTCATCCCTTTAATAGGGTAAGAAATTTGTTTCATCCTTCTACTTTATAACCGGCTTCTTCAATAGCTTCTATTATAGCACCCAAACTAACAGCATCAGGGTTAAACTTAACTATAGCTTTTCCAATTTCAACTTTATATTCAACTAAAGGGAGTTTTCGTAATTCTATTTCAACAGATTTTACACAATGCATACAAGTCATTCCTAAAATTTTTATTTCAATGGTTTCCATAATATCTCTAATTATTAGTTATTTATTTATTAAATATTTATTTTTATAAAAGTAGAAAATTACAATTAATAATATTAGTAAGGTAATTATATAAGAAGTAAATGATTTAATTCCAAATCCTTCAGGAGCTACTAATATGTAATTTAAACAAACTGCAGACATAAAAAGTGCCGGAATTAGTGAAATCCAATAGTTTTTTTGTTCTTTAATTAAGTAAACAGTAATAGTCCAGAGAGTAATTACGGATAGTGACTGATTTATCCACGCAAAATATCTCCAAATTATATCAAATTTAACTTGAGTTAAAACAAAAGCAATTATAAATACAGGTACGGCAACAATTATTCTATTTTTTATGGATACCTGATCAAATTTAAAAAAATCTGCTAAAATTAGTCGTGCACTTCTAAAAGCAGTATCTCCGGTTGTAATAGGGCATGCAACAACTCCTAATAACGCCAAAGCTCCACCTATTTTTCCCATTAAGGTTGTTGATATTAGGTTAACTATATAAGCAGCATTCCCATTATGCTCTGTCATTACCGAATTAAGTTCTTTTACAGTACCAAAAAAACCCATTGCAACGGCAGACCAAATTAATGCCACTAAGCCTTCGCTTAACATTGCACCGTAAAAAACTTTTCTTCCGTATTTTTCATTTGTTAAACATCTTGCCATCATAGGAGATTGTGTAGCATGAAATCCGCTTATTGCACCACATGCAATGGTAATATAAAGCATTGGAAATATCGGAAATTTTTCGGAATTAGAGTGCATATTAACTAAATTAGAGAAAGTAAGCTCGGGTATTTTGACCCCGTTAGTAAACATTGTAAATGAGATACCAACAGCCATAATTAACAAAGCTAAGCCAAAAAATGGATATATTTTTGCAATTAGCTTATCTATAGGTAATAAAGTTGCCAAAATATAATAAATAAAGATAATAATAACCCAAAAAGTATAATCGAGGTAATTTGGCGTAATCATAGTTAAAATTTTTGCAGGACCCATAATAAAAACTGCACCAACCAAAACTAATAGTATCATGGTAAAGATAATTGTGAATATTTTTGCATAATTACCTAAATACCGACCGATTAATTCGGGTAAACTTTGACCGTTCATTCTTAAAGACATCATTCCTGCAATAAAATCGTGCATTGCACCAGCAAAAATACAACCTAATGTAATCCATAAAAAAGCAACCGGTCCCCACATCGCACCTGCAACAGCTCCAAAAATAGGTCCTAATCCGGCAATATTTAGAAATTGAATAAGAAATATTTTGTACCAAGGTAAAGGAACGTAATCCACTCCATCTTTTAATCTTATTGCAGGTGTAGTTCTTTTTTCGTCAGCTCCAAAAACATTATCCAGATATTTTGCATAGGTAAAATAACTTCCTATTAACAATAAAGCAGAAACAGCAAATGTAACCATTTAATTTTACCAATAAATTTGTTATGAATACTAATAAAATTAGTATATTTAAATTTAATTAACAAATTATTGATTAAATCAATAGACTTTTAAAATCGTAATCTAACGATTCTTCACAAAAAAAAGGTTCACCATAATCTTTATTAATTTTAAATCCGTAATATTTAGCTTTAGCTTTAATAGCCTCTAAAAAGCCGGGTTTGCTAATAAATGTTTCGGGCTCGTTGCTGTTAGGATCAAAGAATTGAGTTTTATATGCTAAAATCGAATCCATTTTTATATCTATATAATTAGTTACATCATTAATAAAAGAAGGTGTGAACTCGTAAGTCATCATAAAATAAAACAATTTTTGGGGACGAAAAGGCTCTTGTTCTTTTCCGTTCAATTTAGTTTTAATTTTAGGTAAACCCGAAAAAAAGTAAGACTCTTTTGCTAAAATCCCGGCTCCAATGTGATCGGGATGTCTATCATTAAAATATGGAGCAAAAATAATTTTTGGTTTGGTTTTTCTAATTTCAGTAATAACTAAATTTAAATATTTATTATCAAATTTAACTTTCCCGTCAGGAATTTTTAAGTTTGTTCGATAAGAAAGTTTAAGAATTTTAGATGCATCTTCTGCTTCTCTTCTTCTTGTGGCTTTAGTTCCTCGTGTTCCTAATTCACCTTCGGTAAAATCGACAATTCCAACCTTATATCCGTTATCCGTAAATTTTGCAATTGTTCCACCAATAGAAATCTCTGCATCATCTGGGTGTGCAGTTAGTATTAGTATATCTAATTCCATCATTTCTCCGTTTTTTACACTAAAACATTAAATTAAAACATTTAGTTTAATAATTTTTATATCTGAAATTTACTAAATTGTATTAATTTGTAAAAATTCTCAAAATGATACAATAATTTTGTTAATCAAAACATATTATAATTGTAAAAATAATATGAATTAATGTTTCATCAAAAAATAATTATTTAATAATTTGAAAAATAAGTTAATATTTAAATTTTTTATTAAAAAATTATTAAATCTTATTCAATAATTTTCGATAATTGATTATTGAAATTATTAAAATGGATTAAAAATATTAAAAAAATAATCTCTGGCATTAAAATTGTACCTAACGAATGTTCAAAAAGTTACAAATTAATTAACATAAAAGAGAAGCAGATGCAAAAAATATCCACAACTTTATTTCTACTTTTAGCGTTGTTTGCATATTCTACAATAATATATGGAACAACAGATTCTTCAAATGCAAAAGGTAATACCGATTTACCTAAAAGTTTTTTCCAAAATGGAGCAAAATTTGGTGAAAACTCGGCTGTAGCAAAAGTGTTAAGTACCAATAAGGGAGTAAATGTAAAATTTACTAATCCTTATACAAGTAGTCAAATTAACGTATTTGCCGGTACATTTTTAGGAGAAATTAATTCACAGTCTAATATCAAATTCTATTGTATCGATCTTTCGCACAATTTAGTTTATTGGACTGCA
>DAINPX010000207.1:0-6007 GCA_036743235.1 Melioribacteraceae bacterium | reverse complement strand
TCCATTTGGATATAAATTTTCATGGAGTCCGAGAGGCGTAGTTATGGCTGGTAGAAATAATGCCCATTATTTAAAGAATAATGAAGATATATTTATCAAAGGGAAAGACTTATTTAAAAACTATTGGCTTAAAGAAGTTGAATCTTTAGGAAAACTTGAAGTATATCCTAATAGAGACTCTTTAATTTATAAAGATTTATATGGTTTAAAAGATGCGATTACAGTTTTTAGGGGAACATTTAGAAATTTAGGTTGGTGTGATACTATTTATAATATTTCAAAATTAGGATTTTTAGACGATACAAGAAGAGAAGAATTAAAAGATTATACTTTATCCGAAATTACTGCAAAATTGATAAATAGTTCAAAACTTGAAAATATTAAACAATATGTCTCCGAATATCTTGGTGTTTCAATAGATTCTGATGTGATAAAAAGACTTGATTGGTTGGGATTATTTAGCAATCAAAAAGTAAATTCCGACCCCACATATTTGGATATCTTAGCAAATAGAATGTTGGAGATAATGCAATACAAGTCTGGAGAAAGAGATATGATTGTATTACAACACGATTTTATTGCAGAATACCCTAATAATAAACAAAAAAAGATAACATCTTTATTGATTGATTACGGCATTCCTTTTGGTGATACTTCAATGGCCAGAACCGTTAGTTTACCGGCTGCAATTGCTGTTAAATTACTTATCGAAAAGAGAATTAAGGATGTAGGCGTTCAGATTCCGGTAAAACGGGAAATTTATTTGCCAGTTATGGAAGAATTGGAAACAATGAATATTAAATTTAATGAAACCGAGGAAGATATTTAAAATAATAGCCCCTTTTTTTTGGTAAAAAGGGGCTATTTTTTATTATTATTATTTTATAAGCATTAATTTTTTCATGGAGTTATAATCACCAGATTTTAAACGGTAAATATAAACGCCGGAAGTTAAATTTTCGGCATTAAATTTTATTGAGTATTTACCACTTTTTTGAAACTCATCA
Organism: Melioribacteraceae bacterium; assembly: GCA_036743235.1. Lineage (GTDB taxonomy): Bacteria > Bacteroidota > Ignavibacteria > Ignavibacteriales > Melioribacteraceae > JAEXOD01. The sequence goes on along the minus strand of DAINPX010000207.1, from coordinate 5,000 downwards.
ACTAAATTGTAAACTTCTTTTCCTAACACATCAAATACTTTTAATGTAACAAAATTATCTTGTGGAATTGAATAATTAATAGTAGTAATAGGGTTAAATGGATTTGGATAATTTTGAGAAAGTTCGAAATTTATTGGACTATTAAAATCCACATTAATTACATCCGAAATTTTATAACTTCCGTCATAATCAATCTGTTTTAATTTATAGCTATAAATTCCGGTTGTTATGTTCAAATCATCAAAATTATATTTATTAATTTCTGAGGATGTACCTTTCCCGGGTATAAATGCAAGTATTTCCCATAAGCCATTATTAACAGAACGTAAAATTTCAAATCCTTTGTTATTAGTTTCAGTTGCAGTTATCCAATTTAATGTTATACCTTTATTTATTTTGTTTACCGTAAATGAGACTAATTCAACCGGTATTGGGTTGGTCGGAGTTAATTGAATATTTAAATTTGTAGCATTACGGTTACTTACTACAACACCCGTAATCTGTTTTGTATTATATTGAGGAGCAGTAATTTTAATCGTATAATTACCTTGAGCAATCATTTTAGAATAAAAACCATTATCGCCGTCAGAATAAATAAAAGAACTATCTGCATTAGTATCATGATTTTGAATTTCAATTTTGGCTTTAATAGGTAAACCGGTTAACTCATCTGTAACAATCCCTTTAATTCCAAATAACGATTGTTCAATAAAATTTAATAAAGATCTTTTATTATACTCCCAATGAGCAGGTAAAAGAGCTGCACTTAATAGTTTTGTATCGGAAATTTCAGCAGTAACTTCGCGTCCTTTACCAAAAAATGTATAAAAATCTTGCTTTCCTCCTGCAACCCTATACCAATCATAACCGTTTGTAATTCCGTCATTATATTCATTCATATAATTTGAAGGGGCATATTTTTGACATGTATCTGCGTATTCATGAGAAATATACTGAAACCATGCATCATCAGGATGTAATCTTGACCATGTATCCCAAGGATAGTTAATAACTTCGGTGCCTCCATGAAAATTTATGGACATAGTAAAAATATTTTGTCTAACAAGATTCATAAACAATATAGTTTCAGGCTGCCAAGCATATCCATCGGGGTGTTGACCGTCAACCGGATCCCAAAAATTTCTATTTAAATCTACATAATTTGCATTATATCGTGTAGAACCAGAGACTGAACTGTTTCCTGCTTTATATGTGCCATCAGGATTGCTATTAGGATTAATCCATATTTCACAATTATCTAATAAATTCTTGATACGTGAATTTGAATTATAAGAAATTAGCAACGAATCAATTAGTCTTAACAGTAAAACATATCCTGTAGTTTCATCACCATGTATTGTACTGCTTAACATAACTTTTGGTTCTGCTTCTTTTGAATTAATATTTTTACTAAGTTTTGCAAATAATATTTTTCTACCGCTAACAGTTGAACCCACATCAATAATTTGACATAGTGACGGAAAATTTTCTTGATAAGCATACATCATTTGAACATATGCATCATAAGTAGGATATGTATTCCAGCCTTTTTGTAATTCAGTATAATTTTCGGACATTTGAACTTTTCCGACATCACCCGGGTGTTTTAATACTTCATAATCTAGATTATACTTTAAAAACTTATCAAACTCTTGTCTGTTTGAATAAGCATAAACAGTATTTCCCTTTACATTATCAATTGAAATCGTTTTGCTTAATTCAGATAAAGTATTAATATTTTTAATATCAAATTTGTAAAATACTTCACCTTTAGTTTCTAAATAATAGTTCGCCGAATATTGAGCAAAAATATTTGAGACACATACCAATAAAACGAGTAATATTTTTTTCATTTTTAATACCATAAATAATTAGATTTAACTAATTAAAATATGCATATTATATCAAATTGCAAAATTGAATGTATAATAACTTAAAAATTATTCTTCGGTAACAATCCAATTATCGGTTAAATCAGAACTGACTTCAGAAATAAATCTAGAAGGTTTACTAATAGAATAACCGGAAAATCTATCAAAAACAAAATTTGGATATGAAATATAGAGGTTTTGTTTCGCTCTTGTAGAAGCTACATACATCAATCGGCGTTCTTCTTCAAGTCTATTAATATCATCAAAAGACTGAGAAGAGGGGAAAAACCCTTCTAATAAATGAATAATAAAAACAGAATGCCATTCTAAACCCTTAGCAGAATGTATTGTAGAAAGAGTTAATAGTTCTTTATCTTTTTCTTCGGAATCAACATCAATAATGCTATCTCTTGGAGGTTCTAAAACCATATCAGTTAAGAAACTTTCTACACTTCTATATCTTTCCGAAATTGCAGAGAGTATTTCCAAATCTTTCTTTCGTTTGTTAAAATCATCATATTTTAACGAAAAAATTGGATCGTAATAGTCTATTATTAATTGAATTTTCTCTGCAGGAGAATATTTGTTTTTATTTAATGTATAAAGAAGAACGAACAGATTTGTTAATTTATCATTAATTAATTTACTTTTAATCGACTCGGGATGGATATTGTAATTGAGATTTAATATGTTTATTTCATTTATTATTGCTTGAGCTTTTTTAGGTCCAATTCTGTCATGAAGTAAAAGTACTCGATACCAGCTAATAAAATCTTTAATGTTTGAAGAGATTCTTAAAAAAGCAAGTACATCTTTAATATGAGCTGTCTCTATAAATTTAATTCCGCCAATTTTAACAAAGGGAATATTGGCTTTGGCAAGCTCTAACTCTAAATCAAACGAAAAATAAGAATTCCTAAATAAAACTGCAATATCATTAAGTTCTACCCCACTTTCTCTAAGTTCTAATATTTGATTAACAATAAATCTGGACTGTGTATTATCGTTTTTTGTAGAAATGATTATTGGTAAATTTCCGCTTGTTTTTTTTGTGAATAAAACTTTATCAAATTTATAAATTGATTGTTGAATAATATAATTTGTGAAATTCAAAATTTGCTGTGTGCTTCTAAAATTTTCTTCAAGTTTAATTATTTTTGTATTTTCAAATATTTTTGGAAAATTTAAAATATTTTGGATATCTGCTCCTCTGAATGAATATATAGATTGGCTATCATCTCCAACAACCATAATATTATTATATTTTTTCGCCAAATTTTTAACAAGTATAGATTGCAAAAAGTTAGTATCTTGATATTCATCAACCATTATGTATTTAATAGTATCTAAAAATTTTGAAGAAACTGGGTTATCAGAGCTGATAAACTTATTTAAATAAATAAGTAAATCATCATAATCCAATAAATTATTTTTACTTTTATACTGAATAAACCGTGAAAGTATTAACTTTATATTATCTATATGCTCTTTAAAATGTGGATATTCTTTAGCTAACACTTCAGAAATTTCAGTATTTGTATTTATGCTTAAATTATATATTTTATAAATAGTTTCTTTTTTAGGGAATCTTGATTCAGATAAATTTAATTTTAACTCACCTTTAAGTAAATTAATAATATCTTCGCAATCACCTTGATCTAAAATAGTAAAAGAAGGGTCAAGCTCTACGGATTTTGCATATTTACGTAAAGTTAAATTTGCAAAGCTATGAAATGTACCACCTGATATTTTTGAACATCTGGCATCCAATAATAAAGAGGCTCTGTTCATCATCTCTTGGGCGGCTTTGCGAGTAAAGGTGAGTAGTAAAATTTCTGAGGGACTGATGCCTAATTCAATTAATCTAGCAACTCTATACATTAATGTTTGAGTTTTTCCTGTGCCCGCACCGGCTATTAATAAAAAATGTCCGTTAATTGAAGAAACTGCTTCGTACTGAGCCGGATTTAATAAATTTTCATAATCAATTTTAAAAGAAACATGAGTCGGTATAGTTTGTACCGACTCAATTTTACTTAGTTTTTTTATAATTATATTTTTCGACATCTATTTTTTAAAGAAATGGGTTTGCCTAATATTTCGGAAGCAATTATATAATCACGAATTGATACAGGATTAAATAAACTATTTTTAGTATTATTTATATTAGCCGAAAAATTTTTCAATTCATCAGATGAATAGTTTGCCTTTTGAGATTTAACGACTTGTTTAATTGAACTTTCTGAAACATATGATTTTTCATACTCATCTATTAAACTTTTTTTCTTTTTAATTAATTCTTCGTCTTTTTTAAAACTATCTTCATAATTTTGATAATTTTTATTGAATTTCTTTTGCTTTTTACTTTTAGTTTCTAAATCGTTAAAGTCAGGTAAGTTAAATTCAAATGGATCGTATTTTTTTTCGGTAGAAATAATAACGGGCTTATCATCTTCAAAAGTAGTGGATGATTTGTCCTCATTTTTTTTCTTTTTTTTACCGAATAATTCACTTAAAAAACTAACGATAAAAATTATTGCAACTAAATATTCAATGATATTATCCATTTTTATCCGTTCCTTTTGCGGATTCCGGTTTAGCAATGGAATTTCTCATATCTGTATCAGCCTGAACATTCTTTAGTTGGTAATAATCCATAATACCTAAATTACCGGTTCTAAAAGCTTCTGCAATTGCATGCGGAATTTCAGATTCAGCTTCAACAACTTTAGCACGCATTCTAGCAACTTCTGCTATCATTTCTTGTTCCATAGCAACCGCTGCAGCTCTTCTTTCTTCTGCTTTTGCTCTAGCAACTTTTAAGTCGGCTTCGGCTTGGTCAGCTTGTAAAATAGCGCCAATATTGCTTCCAACATCAACATCTGCAATATCAATTGAAAGAATTTCAAATGCAGTTCCTGCATCCAATCCTTTTGCCAATACACTTTTCGAAATGTTATCAGGGTTTTCTAAAACTTCTTTATGAGAATAGGAAGAACCGATAGTGGAAACTATGCCTTCGCCTACACGTGCTAAAATAGTGGCTTCACCAGCTCCACCAACAAGTCTATCCAAATTTGCTCTAACTGTAATTCTTGCAACAGCTTTTAACTGAATACCGTCTTTTGC
>DAINPX010000206.1:0-6012 GCA_036743235.1 Melioribacteraceae bacterium | reverse complement strand
GAATTGGCTGGGATAATGAAAGCCTTGTAATTTTGGAAGTTGCCAAAAGACTTGAAGATGTAGGTGTTAAAGCAATTACTGTACATTGTAGAACAAGAGTGCAAGGACACTCAGGTGAGGCAGATTACACATGGATACCCAAAATTAAGGAGGTAGTGAAAATACCAATTATCTTGAACGGGGGAATTTTTAGTGCTTATGACGTTAAAAACGTAATTAGTAAATATAACCCTGACGGTGTAATGATTGCAAGAGGAGCAAGACCACCCTTGGATATTTACAGAAGCAAAAGAATTATTAAAAACCGGCACAATTAGTACTAAAGTTAACCCTGAGTTAAGAATTAATACAGCCTTAAGGCATCTTAAATATGAATTGGAATTACGTGAGGAAAGAAGGGCAGTTATACCTTTCAGAAAATATTATACAGGTTATTTAAAAGGTTTACCAAATAGTTCAAAAATTAGACAAGAAATTATGAAACATGAAAGTTATCTGGGAGTAGAAAATGTTTTATTATCTTATCTTGAAGAACTAAAGACTAATTATCCCGAAGAACTTATTTAGAGAATCATTTTGAATTTAATAAAATTTGCTAAATATTTTTCTTATATATTTGTACCTACTACTTTTACAGTTTGGTTGTTTATTTTTGCTTCTTTATCATTTCAAATACACCCTACAATTCCCATAATTCTTTCACTATTACTTACATTTATTATTCCCATATTGGTTTTTATATATTTAAAAAATAGAGGCAATATTAAAGATTATGATGCTTCAATTAAAGAGGAAAGAACATCTTTATATGTAATCGGAATAATATTATGTTTAATAGGATTTATTATCTCATTATTGTCAAATTATAGCGTAAATTTTACAGTTTTATGGTTTATTTATATTATTAATTCAATTTTTCTGATAATAATAAATAAGTATTGGAAAATTAGTGCTCATTTAATTGGAGTATCTGCTCCAATAGCAGCATTTTATTATTGGGGAAGCTTTAATGCGGTAATTTTGTTAATATTATCTTTAATTTTGGCTTGGGCAAGATTAAAATTAAAGATGCACTCAGTTCTTCAAATAATTGCAGGTTTTTTATTTGGAATTTTATTAACTTATCTACAATTAAAAATATTTATCGGATAATTTATGCTTGATGAAGAGAGACTGATTGAATTATTAAAACAAACCGCCAAATTACTTGAATATGTTGACGAAAATAAGTTCAAAATATTGGCATATGTTAAAGCTTCGGAAATAATAGAATCGTATGAGGGTAAATTTTTTGAATTATTTAACTCCGGACAATATAAAAAAATTTCCGGTATTGGTAAGGGGATGCAAGAATTTATTAAAGAATTTGCAGAGACAAATTCATCAATAATTTATGAAGAACTGAGACATAATGCCCCAAAAGAATTTTTTGAGATGCTAAAAATTAAAGGACTTGGAATTAAAAAGATAAAATCTATTTATACTGATATAAAAATAGAGACTATAAATGATTTAGAAGAAGCTTGCAGAAATAAGAAATTAATGCAAGTTAAAGGTATTACCGAAAAGTTTTGTATAGATATAATTAATGAAATTAAAAGGATTAAACGAGATAAAAATAAATTATTATTAAACAAAGCAGAAAAAATTGCCGATTTATTTAAACAAGAATTTAACAAGCATTTTCCTGATCTAAAATTGGTTTTAACCGGTGAATTAAACCGCAATATGGAGGTGGTTAGTTTAATTGATTTTGTATTGTTTTGCATAAATAAAGAAGATTTTATTAATAATTCTAAAAATTATTTTAATATTACTAATATTGAAGAATTTGATTACTATACGCAAATTATTATAAATCATGAAAATAAAGCAAATATTTATTTATATTTAACAAATAGCGAATATAGCTTAAATAAACTTCGTTTTGAAAAAAATGGCTCCGAAGAGTTTATTAACCATATTAATAAGCAAAAGTTAGAAATTAATTTTAATGACGAGAGACTAATATTTAAACAATTGGGAATAAATTATTTAAATCCCGAATTACGAGAAGTTGAAATATTGGATTATTTAGATAGACTTGATTTTTATAATCCTTTAGAAGAAAAAGATATAAAAAGTCTTATTCATTTTCATACTACTTGGAGTGATGGTCTATCTTCAGTAGAAGAGATGGCTATTAACGCACTAAATTTAGGACTAAATTATTTTGTGGTTAGTGACCATAGTAAAACACCTGTTTATGCCAACGGTTTGAACGAAAATAGAGTTTTAGCTCAAAAAGAAGAGATTGAACTATTACGCAAAGATATGAATTTGAACATTTTCCATGGAATTGAAAGTGATATATTACCCGATGGAAATCTTGACTATGATGTTGATTTTCTGAATAATTTTGATTTTGTTATTGCTTCGGTACATAACAAGTTTGACCTTAAAAAAGAAGAAATGACTTCAAGAATAATTAAAGCCATAGAAAACCCATTTACTGATGTTATTGGGCATCTTACCGGAAGAATATTACTTAGAAGGAATCCTTATGAACTTGATATCTATAAAATATTGGATGCTTGTGTAGTTAACGATGTGGGTATTGAAATTAATGCTTCTCCAAGCCGTTTAGATTTGGATTGGCGTTATATGTATTATGCTCGTGATAAAGGAGTTAGATTTTATATTAATCCAGATGCTCATTCAGTTAGTGAAATTGAAATGATTAAATACGGAGTTAAAATTGCACGTAAGGCAGGCATTAAAAAAGAAGAAGTTATTAATTGTATGTGTATTGAAGATTTTATTAAACATATAAATAGAAAAGTAAACCGCAAAATAACTTGGAGTAAAAATGGAATTGAAAGAGTTAATTAGAAGCATACCCGATTTTCCAAAGAAGGGAATAATGTTTAGGGATATTACTACATTACTTAATCATCCGGAAGGATTTAACAATGCACTTAATCAACTTTACAATTTTGCCAAAGAAAAGAATATCACAAAAGTTGTTGGTATTGAATCACGTGGTTTTATTTTAGGCGGTGCATTAGCTATTAAATTAGGTGCAGGTTTTGTTCCAATCAGAAAACCGGGTAAATTACCGGCTGCTACAATAAGTGAAAGTTATTTTTTAGAATACGGAACTGATTCTATCGAAATCCATAAAGATGCAATCAACCCCGGAGATAGAATACTATTGCATGATGATTTGCTTGCTACGGGCGGAACAATGCAGGCAGCTTGTAAATTAGTAGAAAAGTTAGGTGCGGAAATTATTCAGATTTCATTTTTGATTGATTTGACTTTTTTAGGTGGCGGTGCAAAATTAAGCAAGTATGACGTTCGTTCATTAATTAAATATGATAGCGAGTAAATTAAACTTTCCATTTTAAGGGAGAAATTAATACAACAAATTCTCCCTTAATTGTTTTATTTGATAAATCCTTTTGAATATCAGATGGATATCCTTCCCAACTTTCTTCAAACATTTTTGTCAATTCTCTATAAACTTGTATATACCTATTTGGCATATATTCAGCAATTTCATCAATTAGTTTTTCTATTCTATACATCGATTCATATAAAACTATTGTTCGTTCTTCAGTTGCAAGTAATTTTAATTTACTTTGCCTTCCTTTCTTTTGAGGGAGGAATCCTTCAAAAACAAATGAATCTGTTGCAATTCCGCTTATGCTTAAAGCTAAAACTGCTGCATTAGGACCCGGTATTCCGTATATTTCTATACCGCTTTTTTTTGCTTTATTAACTAATCTACCACCGGGGTCACTAATTGTAGGTGTTCCGGCATCCGAAATTAAAGCAACAGATTTACCCTCAAGAAGATATTTAATATATAAATCAAGTTTCTTTTCTTCATTACCGGCATTTAATACAAATAGTTTATTTTTAATTTCATATTTATTTAATAATGCAGAACTAACACGTGTGTCTTCACAAATAATAAAATCAACTTGTTTTAATGTATCAATCGCTCGAAATGTAATATCGTTCAAGTTACCTATAGGAGTGGCAACAACAAATAATTTTCCCTGATTCATATATAATATTATTTTTATTACAAAAATACAATTAATTATTATTAAATATTAATAAAAACATACAATAATAATAAAAATAATGAGCAATTATTATTTTAATTTTTGGTTTTTTATTAAAATTTAACGATTTTAAAATATCACAACTATAAGGTGCTTATGAATAAAACAATTGGAATTAGAAGAGAAGATAAGAATAAATGGGAAGTAAGAGTTCCAATTATTCCTGATACAATTAGAACAATAAAAGATAAATGGGGCATTAATTCTATTGTTCAACCTTTTTTAACACGTGCATTTAAAGATGATGAATATTTAATAAACAATGCTGAAATTAATGACGATTTGAGCAAAGCAGATATAATTTTTGCAGTAAAAGAAATTCCAATTCAGCTTTTGTTTGAAAAAAAAACATATCTTTTTTTCTCACATACAATTAAGGGGCAGAGCTATAATATGCCGCTATTAAAAGCTTTGTTAGAAAAAAGATGTACATTAATAGATTATGAGTGTATAAAGGATGAAAAAGGGAGGCGTCTTGTTTTTTTTGGCAAATATGCCGGTTTAGCAGGAATGATAGATGCCTTGCACGGCTTAGGTAAAAGATTAGACTATCTAGGGCAAAAGTCTCCTTTTCTGCATGTAAAACCCGCATACGAATATAAGGACTTAGCTGATGCCGAACAACAAATAAAAAGCTTATCATTAGAGTTAGTTGAAAATGGTCTGTTAGCCCCTTTGGTAATTGGTTTTGCCGGTTATGGAAATGTGTCGAAAGGAGCTCAAGAAATTTTAGATTTTTTACCTCATATTACAATAACCCCTGAAGAATTATTAAAAAACAGCAATAAACTTGAAAATAAAATATATAAAGTTGTTTTTGAGGAAAAGCACTTAGTAAAGCCCAAAGATAGCAATTATATGTTTGATTTAAGCGATTATTATAAAAATCCTAATAATTACGAAACAAGATTTAATGGGTTTTTACCATTAATTAATGTTTTAATTAATGCAATATATTGGGATTCTCGATATCCGAGATTAGTTACAAAAGAATATTTAAAAAACACAAAATTAAGCAACTTATTTTTAATTAGCGATATTAGTTGCGATATAGAAGGAGCTATTGAAATTACTTATAAAGCCACAAAACCAGATGAACCTGCATATGTTTACAACCCAGTTGATCTTAGTTATATTTCCGGATATAAGGGAGAAGGTATTGTTAATATGGCTGTGGATAATCTACCTTGTGAATTGCCGCGAGATTCTTCGGTTGCATTTAGTAATTCGTTATTACCTTTTATTAAAGAAATTTGTTCCGCTGATTACAATTATGAATTTGAGAATTTAGAGTTGAGCAATACAATTAAAAATGCAATAATTACTCATAACGGAAAATTAACCCAGCAGTATAAATACTTGGAAAAATATTTGTAATAAAAAGGAGAATAACATGGAAAAGGTTTTAATTTTAGGAGCAGGTTTGGTTACAAAACCAATTGTAAAATATCTTCTTAATACAAAATATATTAAAGTTACTGTAGCCAGTAGAACCGTAAGAAAAGCAGAATTATTGATAGAAAATAACGAGAATGGAAAGGCTGTTGCAATAGATGTTAACAACGATTTAGAATTAGAGAGTCTTGTTAAAGAAAATAATATTGTAATAAGTCTGTTACCTTATACTTTTCATGTGAAGGTAGCGAGATATTGTTTAAAGCATCTAAAACACCTAATTACTACTTCTTATGTAAGCCCGGCAATGAAAAATTTGCATAACGAAGCAGTTGAAAAGGGTTTATTATTTTTAAATGAAATAGGATTAGATCCGGGCATTGATCATATGAGTGCTATGAAAATTATTGATGAGATTAAATTAAAAGAAGGTAAAGTTATTTCTTTTGAATCGATTTGTGGGGGATTACCGGCACCGGATGCTAATGATAATCCATTTGGA
>DAINPX010000205.1:0-6028 GCA_036743235.1 Melioribacteraceae bacterium | reverse complement strand
AAAATAACAAGCCCGCCGGCATCACTAATAAGTTTTATAGCACTACTTGCCGATAAATGATTTTTTTTTACGTATGCCGGTCCGTTATCTCTTAAATATTTGTCGAAAGCTTCAAAATAATTTTTTACAACTCCCAATGAAACTAAAGTATTTGCGATATGAGGTCTTCCTATAGAAGAAAACTTTGCACGCTCTACAACATCATCTATAGTAATATTTACGCCCAAAAAATTAAGTTTTTCAATTATTCTTTTTGCCCTATTCAATCTTTCGGCTTTAAAAAACTTTATGTACTTATTTAAATTTTCATCTTCAACATCAATAAAATATCCTAAAAGATGAACTTCTTTATCCTCTACATCAGTGCTTATTTCTATACCGTTAATAAGCTCAATACCACAATGTTTGGCTCGCTCTTTTGCTTCGTTAATTCCGTCAATTGAAGCGTGATCGGTTAAACTGGCAACAGATATTCCGGCACCCGCAACTTTATCAATTAATTCGGTAGGAGATAAAAACCCATCACTATAATAAGAATGAAGATGTAAATCGGCAATAGGAAGCATACTTATTAAACGTACAACTCTTTAAATTTAATATAATCCAATATTTTTAATTTGGCACCGTCAATTTCTATTAACTCTTTTTTTGCAAAAGCATGTAAAGTTCTGGAAATAGTTTCTCGAGAAGTACCCGCCATATTTGCCAAATCTTGTTGAAGAGGAAGTTTTTCTATCTCAACAATTCCGTTTTTAATTTTTCCCAAGTCATCTGCAAGTTGTAAAATAACCGTAGCAACTTTACCTTCAGCATCTTTTAACGATAAAGCTTTAATTTTAATATCCGCTTGTCTTAATCTTCGTGTAAGTACTTGCAATAAAGAAACTGCAATTTCGGGATGAGTTTGGAGGAGATCTAAAAATTCGGCTCGTTGAATAATAAACAACTCGGTATCTTCAATTGCGGTAACGGTAGCTGAACGAGCTTGCCCATCTAAAATAGCCATTTCTCCAAAAAAGTCAGAATCAGATAAAATTGACAAAATAACTTCGCGACCGTCTGCACTGGTACGGCTAACTTTAACCTTACCTTCTACAATAATAAATAAAGCAGAGCCCGCATCTTCTTCCAATAAAACAACGGTTTCTCGTTTATAAAACCTTTTGCTTCCGGCTTCGCTAATAGTTTCGATTGTACTATCCGGCAATTCAGAAAATATCGGTACATACTTTAAAAAATCGGTGGACGAAGACATATTCACCTCTATTAATAAAAAATAGTGATTTAACTCACATTTATACTAAAAATTTAGGAATTAAACAAGAACATTTTTACAAGATAATAAAAGTTAACCAAAAATTAATGACCTTTTGTTGTAAAAATTAAAATTTATGCTTAATTTTGTATGCTTATTTAAAAATCATTATTATAACGGAGGAAATATGCCAATTAAAGTTGGAATTAACGGTTTCGGAAGAATCGGTCGCTTAGTTTTTAGAAGAGGCTTAGAATTAGGAAACATCGAATTTGTAGGTATTAACGATTTAACCGATGCTAAAACTTTAGCTCACTTACTAAAATATGACTCGGTTCACGGAAAATTTAAAGGTGAAGTAAGTGTAGATGGCGATTGCATTATTGTAAATGGTCAAAAAATTAAAATTACAGCCGAAAAAGATCCCGCAAATTTAAAATGGGGTGAATTAGGTGCTGAAGTTGTTGTTGAAGCTACAGGTATTTTCCGTTCTCAAGATGCGTGCTTAAAACACATTGCCGGCGGTGCTAAAAAAGTTGTTTTAACAGTTCCTTCAAAAGGTGATGTTGACGCTACTATAGTTTTAGGCGTTAATGATGAAAAATTAACAGGCGAAGAAAAAGTTATTTCTAATGCTTCTTGCACTACCAACTGTTTAGCTCCTGTTGCTAAAGTTTTAAATGATAAATTTGGAATTGAAAAAGGATATATGACTACTGTTCACTCTTATACTAACGATCAAAGAGTATTGGATTTACCACACTCGGATTTAAGAAGAGCCCGTTCTGCAGCAGTTAATATTATTCCTACTACTACCGGTGCAGCAAAAGCCGTTGGTAAAGTTATTCCTGAATTAAAAGGTAAATTAGACGGTTTCTCGTTACGCGTTCCTACTCCTGACGGTTCTATTACCGATTTAGTTGCTATATTAAAGAAAGAAACTACGGTTGAAGAAGTTAACGCAGCTATTAAAGAAGCAGCCGAAACAACTATGAAAGGTATTTTAGAATATACAGAAGATCCTATCGTTTCTTCGGATATAGTAGGAAATCCTGCTTCAAGTATTTTTGATGCTCAATCTACAATGGTTAACGGTAATTTAGTTAAAGTTGTTTCTTGGTATGATAACGAATGGGGTTATTCTTGCAGAGTAGTAGATTTAATCGAAAAAATTGCAAAATAATTAAGGTTATTTAAAGCAGATAAAATTATTAAGACGCAGGTTATTCTTGCGTCTTTTTTTTAAATTAAATTCTTTGGAGGATTTATATGAATAAAAAAATGATTGATGATATTGAATTAAAAGGTAAAAGAGTTTTAGTACGCGTTGATTTTAACGTGCCTTTGGACGAAAACTTAAATATTACCGATGATATAAGAATTACTTCCGCTTTACCTACTATTAAAAAAATTATGGCTGAAGGCGGAAAAGTAATTTTAATGAGCCACTTAGGTCGCCCTAAAGGACAACCAAACCCAAAATACAGCTTAAAACCTGCTGCAACTCGTTTAAGCGAATTATTAGGTGTTGAAGTTAAAATGGCACCCGATTGCGTTGGTGAAGAAGTTAAAGCTTTAGTTAACGGATTAAAGGACGGCGAAGTTTGTTTATTGGAAAACTTACGTTATCATGCCGAAGAAGAAAAAAACGTTCCCGAATTTGCAGCTCAACTTGCCGAATTAGGTGATGTTTATGTAAATGATGCATTTGGCAGTGCACACCGAGCCCACGCTTCTACCGAAGGAGTAACTAAATATATTACTACCTGCGTTAGCGGTTATTTAATGAAAAAAGAATTGGATTATTTAGGTAATGCTGTTGCCAATCCAAAACGTCCGTTTACAGCAATTTTGGGCGGTGCAAAAATATCGGGCAAAATTGATGTTATTAATAACTTGGTTTCTAAAGTTGATAATTTAATTATCGGCGGCGGAATGGCTTATACCTTTTATAAAGCTATGGGATATGAAGTCGGTACTTCGTTATTGGAAGCCGAAAAAGTTGATTTGGCTAAAGAAATTTTAGAAAGCGTTCCTAAATCAGGCGTTAACTTTATGTTACCCAAAGATGTTGTTGTTGCTCCGGAATTTAACAACGACTCTCCTGCCGAAGTTGTAGGTATTGACGGCATTCCTGCAGATAAAATGGGATTGGATATTGGTCCGGCAACTATCGATGCTTTTAAAAAAGTTGTTTTAGAAAGCAAGACTATTTTATGGAACGGTCCTATGGGCGTTTTTGAAATGGATAATTTTGCTAAAGGAACAAATGCAATTGCATTGGCTTTGGTTGAAGCTACCGAAAAAGGTGCAATTACAATAATTGGCGGCGGAGATAGCGCAAGTGCTATTAAAAAAGCAGGCGTTGAAGATAAAGTAACTCACGTTTCTACAGGTGGCGGTGCTTCGTTGGAATTTTTGGAAGGTAAGGTATTACCCGGCGTTGCTGCATTAAACGATAAATAAGAAATTCAATTTTAAATTTTGAATGTTGATTTTTGAATGTCCTCATTCCTTATGTGAATGGGGATTTTTTTTAATTTTGAATTCCTAATGTTGAATTTTCAATTTTTCTTTAATATAATTAAATCCGCAAGGTTAGCATTAGCATTACATAAGAATATAGAATTATATAAATTTCTTTTGCTAAAATATAATTTTTTTCAATTAATAACAACGTTAGATTAAGTTAAAGAAAATCTCACTAATAAATTATCCGCTATTTTTATAATTAAATTACTTAATCTATAAAAAATATTCATAATTATCATCCCGATATCGTCTTATATCTAACATCTATTATAAAAATCAGAACCTTTTTATTACTTTTAATGTCTAATAACATTATATTTTACATTAACAAAAAAATAAGTTAATTTTGTACATATAAATTTATGAGAAATTGTTATGGGTTACTACGATAGAGATTATTACCGTCCGGGCGGATTTGGATTTTCATTTTTTCCGCCGGTTATTAAAAACTTATTAATTATAAACGCAGTTGTATTTGTTTTGCAAACATTGTTTGAAAGTATTACTTTTAGCGGCGTTCCCGGTTGGTATTATGTTAATAGATACTTTGCCCTTAATCCATTAGTCGGTTACGACCAAGCAATGCAGCAGTATAACTTTCAGATTTGGCAGTTGGTTACTTATCAATTTATGCACGGCGGATTTAGTCATATATTGTTTAATATGTTTATGCTCTGGATGTTTGGAATGGAAGTAGAAAATATTTGGGGGAGTAAGAAATTTTTGATATTTTATATATTATGCGGTGTGGGTGCAGGACTTTTTCAAAGTTTATTCCCAATTTTGTTTGGTTTGGATGCAGCTCCTACAGTAGGTGCAAGCGGTTCGGTTTTTGGAGTTATGATAGCGTTTGCAATGTTTTTTCCCGATAGATACATATTTTTATACTTTTTATTGCCAATAAAAGCTAAATATTTAGTAGCTTTTCTTGTTGTAATTGAGTTTTTATCAGTAGGCAATATGAGTTTTGTTGCTCACTTGGCTCATATTGGGGGTGCAGTAACCGGTTTCTTTTTTGTATTGTTTGATAAACGACATAATTTTAACTTTGATAGATTGTTTAAAAGTAATTCACGAGGTGGTAATAGCTCATACAATTTTAGACGTCCTTCTTCAACTTATCAACATCAAAATATTGAAGATGCCGATTTTGTTGATATTAACAGTGTAAAAAACAACCCAAAAGACGAAGAAGCAACACAAGAAGAGATTGATAGAATACTTGATAAAATAAGTCAATCCGGTTATAATAATTTAACTGATAGAGAAAAAAGGATACTTTTTAATGCAAGTAAAAAGTAATAGTATTTCTTTATTTTTTATTTTAGTAATTTTTTTGGTTTCATGTAATAATCCTAAAAAAATTAACCACGAGACTTTAAGCAAAACTTATGTTGATATTATGATAGCTCAAGAAATTTATTTGCCAAATTTTGATTCGCTTAAAATCCATAAACAAAAAATATTTAATAAGTACGGAATTACCGAAGAGGACTATTTTTATACATTGGAAAGCTATAAAGCCGATACCGAAACTTGGGATAAATTTTTTGCAGCATCTATGAACTACCTTGACACTTTACGAAAACAAAATATTAAATAAATGAAAGTATTTTTAGACGATATTAGAACAGCACCTGCAGGGTGGAAAAGAACTAAAACCGCAGATGAAACTATTGAACTTTTGCTTAATAATGAAGTTGAAGAGCTTAGCTTAGATTACGATTTAGGAGGCGAGATTTATTGCGGTAACGGTTTTGATGTATTATTTTGGATTGAAAATAATAAAACCAACCCTAAATTTACTATGCCTAAACGGATATATATACACTCAACTCATTCAATTTATCGTCCAAGAATGGAAGCCTTTGTAAAACAATTATTAAAATAACTTTTCACATTTTCTCAAAAATTTGTAATTTTTTTTATTCTCCACTACTATTGAAAGTCAACCTAAGGCTTAAGAGGGTTTTCTCCTTCTTTTCTCCTGTCATTCCCGGTTCTAAAGCAATGTTAAATGCTAAGTGTTGAATGTTAAATAAATAGTATTAACAGTCAGTAGTTTTACAATTGCACAATTCTATTTCTAAATCCTTTCTGAACCAAGAGATACAGGAATAAAACGGAGGGGCAGTAAGCCGACTTCAGAATTGAGAGGGTTTTCTCCTGTTTTTCCTTCTTTTCTACTGTAAATCTTGGTTCTAAATAACTTTAATATTCCCTTGACTTAAATTAAATATT
>DAINPX010000204.1:0-6033 GCA_036743235.1 Melioribacteraceae bacterium | reverse complement strand
GATAGTTTAGATAAGAATAAAAAAATATCTAACGAAAAAGTTACTTTATCGTTAATTGATAATTTAACAAAAGACGGAAAATATGACGAGTTGATTAAAATTATTAAAGATATTAGATATGCCGGTGAATTAGCTAAATATGCAACGGATAACCTAAACACTGCTGTTGCAAATTTAGTGAAAAAGTGTAGTATTACTGCCAACACAAATAGAATGGATGTTGAAGATAAGATAAAAATTTTAATAAAAATTGCTTCTGACGATAAGCTTAAATTATTACAAAAATTTGATATGATGAATGATGCAGGTAAAAAGGCAATAGATATTTGTTCATCTTATAAAGAGATTGTTGATTATTTAATTCAAATTGCCAATAATAACCAAATTCATAATAGCTTAAACATGCTTGCCGTTTTACAATTTGCATCTATTGTAATGCCGGAGCCGGAAAAATTTGATATAGAAATAAATAGAGCCATACGTAACTTGAACTTACGTTACTTAGATATTGCTTTTGACGTTGTTAAAGACTTTTTATCGTTAGACCAGAAAGAAAAGTATAACAATTTTTCTCAATTTATTAAAAATAAAAGAGAAAGTTTATAGCTATTTACAAATTTAATTCTTCTTTCATTTCAGCAAAACTTTCATCAATTTCAATTGGATTGTAGTTAAAAACCTTATTGGCTTTTTCTGTTATTAACCCCGATTTTAACGGACGTGCAGCAGGTTGTTTTAATTCTTCCGTTAATATAGGGGTAATTAATTCTTTATCAAGTCCAAAATAATCTGCAATTTTTAGTGTAAATTCATATCTACTTAAAAACGTTTTGCCGCCTATATTAAATAATCCTGTAATATTTTTTTCAATTATAGAAATAATTGCTCCGGACAAATCCTTTAAATATGTTGGGTTATTAATTTGGTCGGTAACAATATTAATTTTCTTTTTATCATTTAAACTATTAATTACCCATTTTACAAAATCGGGTCGTCCATATTTTGTTGCACCGTATAAAACATTAGTTCTTATAATTGTATAATTTTCGGTATTCTGTGTAATAATTTCCTCTCCCAATAACTTAGTTAATCCGTAGTAGCCAATAGGGTTTGGTACATCGGTTTCTGTATAGGGACCGTTATTACCGTCAAAAACATAATCGCTGGAAATATGAATTAATTGTGAAGAGACTTGATTGGCATATTTTGCTAAATATCCAACTCCTTTTACATTAATACTTTCTGCAACTTCTTTTTCTGTTTCGCTTTTGTCAACATTTGTATAAGCAGCCGTGTTAATAATGTATTCCGGTTTTGTGTTAATAATTAAATCGGCAACTTGATTTTCGTCCGAGATATCAATTCTTATATACATTATATTATTAATATATGAAGTCTCTTCATTTGATGCAGCTAAAATAGTATAATTGTTGTTGGTGCATAAATTTACAAGGGTTTGGCCTAACATTCCGTTTGAACCGATTACTAAAACTCTTTTACTCATAATTTTTATTCAAATTTATAATAAAGTTATTATAGTTGTTATGGGTTGAAAAAATGCCTGCATAAAAATTGGCTATATTTAAAGAAAATTCAAAATCCTTTTTCCAAATATAAGTATAAAAAAATATTGAACCAAAAACATCTCCACACCCAACCGAGTTAACGCTTTTAACTTTATTTGCCGGTAATATAGTTTGTTGTAAATTATTACCGGTTTTATAGAATGCTTCAACCCCTTTTTCCGATTTTGTAATAATTAAACCCTTAATTCCCGTTTCAAAAACGTCTTTTACAATTAATTCTTTTTCATCATATTTGGATAATGTAAGTAATTCCGATTCGTTAACTTGAATAATATCCAAATTGTTTAACCATCTTTTTATATTGGGTATTTTCCTAAAATATCTTTTGTTTTGGTTATTAATACCTCTAGCCAAAGAATGAATATCGCAATAAATTATTCCATTATAATTTTTTCTTATATCTTCCAAAGTTTCAAAAGTTATGTCAAAACCCGTTATCATGTTTAATAATATTCCGTCAAATTGGTTATAATTAATTGCTGAAGGAATAACTAACGATTTAGATAGGTTTTGATAACACTCGTCTCTTTCTTTATCGCGGTTAATAATTAAATGAATAATTGGTATTTCATTTGTAATGGTGATGTAAGATAAATTGAAACTTTTATAAATATCTTTAACAAGAGGAAAATAACTTTCGGTATAATTTGTTAATAAAAAAACTTCAAAAATTTTTGGGACAATAGAAGAAGTCCCCAACGCAGAATAAAACACACCCCCGGGTTTATTAAAACAATTGTCCCCTTCGTGGATATAATCTAATACAGAGCTGCCAATTAATAATAATTTCATAATTAAGTGATGAATTTTTATTTATATTTAAGTGTTTAAATATAATAAATATTAATTTTGAGTCAAAAAAAATGAAAATAGGAATTACATGTTATCCTACCTATGGCGGCAGTGGAACAGTAGCAACGGAATTAGGCAAAGAACTAGCTGCATTAGGTCATCAGGTACATTTTATTAGTAGCTCGTTACCTTACAGATTAAAATCATTTGTGGAAAATATATATTTTCATGAAGTTGAAAGTACTGCTTATCCTTTATTTGACGGTCAACTTTACACTTTGGCTTTAACAAGTAAAATGACTGAAGTGATGGAGTATGAAAAATTGGATTTAATTCATGTACATTATGCAATACCCCATGCCGTAAGTGCGTACTTAGCTAAGCAGATAATGAAAAAAAACAGTAAAGAATTAAAGATAATAACAACATTACACGGTACCGATATTACCTTGGTTGGGCTAGAGCCATCTTTTTTGCCTTTAGTAAAATTTAGCATAGAAGAAAGTGATGGAGTTACGGCAGTATCTCGATTTTTAAAGGAGAAGACAATTACTAATTATCAAATAAATAAAGAAATTGAAGTTATTTATAATTTTATTGATCCCATAACTTTTAAGCCGGGAAAATGTTGCGAATTTAAAAAACATATTGCACCAAATAACGAAAAAGTTTTAGTGCATACGTCTAATTTTAGACAAGTAAAAAGAGTACCCGATGCAATAAAAGCTTTTGAAATTGTAAGGAAAGAAATTCCTTCCAAATTACTTTTGGTAGGTGATGGACCCGATAGAGGTGAATGTGAAAGGTTGGCAAGAGATTTAAACTTAAAGAATGATGTAGTTTTTTTAGGAAAACAAGACGGTTTGGTAGAAATATTAAGTTCTTCCGATTTATTTATTATGCCATCACAATCCGAAAGTTTTGGTTTAGCAGCATTAGAAGCAATGGCATGCGGTTTACCAGTAATTAGTACTTCCGTAGGCGGGTTACCTGAATTAAATTTGCATAACGAAACAGGTTTTATTTGTGAAATTGGAGATTATGAGAGGATGGCTAAATACTCTATTGATTTATTGCGTAATGAAAAAAAGTATAATGTTTTTTCTTTAAATGCAAGAAACAGAGCGGTGAATTTGTTTGATAAAAAGATAATAATTCCGCAGTACTTAAAATATTACGAGAAAATATTACGAGAAAATATTAAATGATAAGTAGATAATAAATGAAATAGTAAATAAAAAAATTATTAATAAATAGTTGTTGATTTTTTTTTTTTTTGAGTATATTTTAATATATTATTACTCATGTTAAATAAATAATTACGGAACGGAGGTTATTTTGAGAAAGTTATTATTTGCTTTAATATTTATAATTTCAACAAATTTATTTGCTCAAGTATTATTTGAAAAAGAAATAATTAGTTTAAGAGGGTTTGAGTCTGAAACAGGAGTTACTCATCTAATTTATGGGACTAAAGGCGGGGCTATTAATTCATCTAAACCTACACAATTTGATTATTATCATTTTAATACCGCAAATCGTTCCGATTCTGTAATATTCAAAGGTTTTATAAATCAACCGCCAAACTATCCTACTGAAGTCGGAGAATTAATTGGCGAATTCGGTTTTTTTGATAAAGACCCGAACAAATTTATTTATATAAAAAACATATATGACTCGGACGTTCACGGAATAATTGTAAAACATGATAACCCTATTTCATTTTCAAGTTTTTATCCCTTACAACATTTGTGGATTGATAAGAATGATCAAAACAATTGTTATGCGGTTACCGAAAATTTTTTAATAAAAAGTACGAATAGGGGAAATGATTGGTGCGGTAATAATTCTACACCTACATACGGAATTAATTTGCCATTTAAATTTGTTTCTGGTAATCCTTATAACGGTGCTATTATTTATGGACTGGATAATTATAAACATCTTTGCCGTTCCATAGATTCGGGCAAAACTTATAATATTGTTTTGGATAATAATAATTGGGGTATTAATACAAAACTTTATTACGATATTAACAAAAAAACAGTTTATGCAACCAACGGTTATAATTTATATGTATCGCATAACTTTGGTACTGACGGTTCTTGGGAATGGAAAAGGACATTTCCAAAGTCTGTTACAATAGAACTTGATGAAGGTATGTCAGGAAAACTTTGTATAGCAAGCGGCGGTGATTTATATATTAGTAACAATTATGGTGAATCTTTTACATTATTAAAAAGTTATGAAAGAACAATAAAAGGTATTTATAAAAAACCGGGCAGAACTGTTATTTTTATTGCTTTTAACAATAAAATAATAGCCATAGACGAAAACGGGAATAATTACCCATATTACACATTAATATTAAACATGAATAAATGTTTATCAATGTATCCTTTAAAGGTGGGTAATACTTGGGTATATAAAACACAAGGAGTATCGTACGAGCCTTACCCGTTTTTGTGGAATTATTATACATACTACAACAAAGTTACAGTTACAAAAGAAGAGTACATAAATAATAAAAAATGTTATATTTTATCTGACGGAACTTATAGAAGAATTGATACACTTGAGGGGACTGTTTATTCGGGAAATACATTAAATAAATTTGAAACATCTATTATTAATTTATATTCAACTTTGGAAGATAGTTTGTTTTTTGATTGGGATAGAGGCTGGATTTTTGGAATTAAGGAAAAAGATACTACATGCTTTAATAAACAACTTGTTAAACGTAGTTATAGATTTAATTCTTTATTTATAATGTATGAGGAATATTTACAAAATTTCGGTCTGATTTATCAAAGGCGTAGTTATGATTTCGGCGAAGATTCTGTTGTTGTAATAGGATGTGTTATTGACGGAGTAGTTTATGGAGATACTACCGTAGTTTCTGTTGATGAGCCTATTAATATAACGAAATTTGAATTAAGCCAAAACTATCCAAACCCGTTTAACCCAAGCACTATTATTAATTATTCTATACCTGAAAGCGGTTTTGTTAATTTGATTGTTTATGATATTTTAGGACGTAAAATAACCGAGTTGGTAAATGATTATAAAACGATAGGGAATTATTCTGTATTATTTGAACCCCAAAAATACGGATTGGCAAGCGGTGTTTATTGTTATCAAATTAAATCAGGCAAGTTCAATGCTGTTAAAAAAACGATTTACGCAAAATAAGGGAGGATTTAATGAAAAAGTATATTATTTTCTTTTTTCTTATTAACATAATAAAAATTAACGGACAAATAGAAAATTATTTCCCCTTACATGTTGGCGATGAACGTCAATATCATAGGCATACAATGATGTATTACGAAATATTATATGAAAAAATAGTTGAAGTTAACCAACCTGATAGTAATACTTCAATTTATAAAGTCGAAAAAACTTCCAATATATCATCAATTGTAAAAACTTATTATTATAAATTTGATAAGAACGATCCTTATACTTTGTTTTTGAGTGAGGAATTAAATAATCCACAAAATTTTTATCCATTGTATAAGTTAAATGTTGTACCGGGGGATAAGTGGGATTATTCCCCTAATAGCTATAGTTGGTTTACTTTTGCATATTATACAACATTACTTCCTACTCTTTGGGGTTCTATTGATACTTCTGCAAATTATTATAAAACAAG
>DAINPX010000203.1:0-6048 GCA_036743235.1 Melioribacteraceae bacterium | reverse complement strand
ACCGGCTGAAGAATTATTGCCGTCTATTGAGCAATATGCAGATGCAATAACTTCACCTCTTTACTCAATGAAACTTTCAATTGATGATATGCCTTTATTAATTATTGAAAGCGGAAGAGCTCTAATTGATGATGCAGGATATTTAATTACTACAGTTTTAGCTAATAAAAGACTTTCTGATGGAAGAAGAGCTATAGTTATTGATGCTGGAGTTAATATCCTTTTTACAAGTTTTTGGTACAAGCATAAAATTATTCCGGCTCAACCTACTCCGCAATTTACCGAAAATTCTTCAATTTATGGACCTTTATGCATGAATATAGATTGTATTAGAGAAGAGATTTTATTCCCTT
Organism: Melioribacteraceae bacterium; assembly: GCA_036743235.1. Lineage (GTDB taxonomy): Bacteria > Bacteroidota > Ignavibacteria > Ignavibacteriales > Melioribacteraceae > JAEXOD01. Next base: position 5,695 of record DAINPX010000203.1, on the reverse strand, counting down.
CGGTAAAAGTTAACGATAATTTGGTAATATATAATGTGGGGGCTTATAATATGACTCAATGGATGCAATTTATTACCTATCGCCCTGCCGTTATTTTAATTAATGAATCAGGAAGTATTGATGTTATACGCCAAGCTGAAACTTTAGGTTCTGTAAATAATAATGAATTTTTAACCGATAATCTAAAACTTATTTAGGATTACATTGAAAAACAAAATTGATTATTTATTCGATTCAATCTTCTTTAGTTATGCACAAATTTTGTTTAGTAATAGAAGATATATAGGTGCTGTTGCACTATTAATAACTTTTTTTAATCCGCTATTCGGTGCTTTTGGACTATTAGGGTTATTAATTTCAAATTTAACGGCTTTTTTACTAAAATTTGATAAAGAAAAAATTAAATCCGGTTTTTACGGATTTAACGGAATTTTATTTGGCATTGCAGTCCCCTATTATTTCGAAATTACATTTCAGATAATATTAATTTTTATTATTTTCGGTATTATAAACTTTTTTATAACAGCTATATTAGAGCATTTTTTGGCAACCGCTTTCAACTTGCCGGGGTTAAGTTTACCTTTTATTATTACTTTATATATTTTTCTTGTTTTTATTTCTAATTATAATACTGTATTTTTTGCCAATGCAGTTACTAAAAACAGTTTCGAATTATTTTCTACAATGCCTAAATTTCTTCAGTACTATTTTAGAAGTATTTCCGTAATATTTTTTAATGATTTTATTTTAAGCGGAATATTTTTGAGTCTTGCAATTTTAGTCTTTTCTCGTGTACTTTTTGTAATCAGTTGGATTGCTTATACAATTAATTACTTTGCTCTTTCGGTAATCTTTCCGTATTATGATGGAAATTTTCTTTTGATTACATCATTAAATTCAATTTTAGTATCTTTTGCATTAGGCGGAACTTTAATTTTGGTTTCAAAAAAAACTATTCCTTTAATTTTTATTAGTTCTATAATTGTAATAATATTTTCTGCATTCTTCGGAAAAATTTTACAACCTTTATTACTTCCAATTTTTGTCCTTCCATTTAATTTTGTGGTTTTATCAATACTTTATGGATTAAAATTTAGAAAAGATCAATCAGACTTGGTTTTGTTATATTTTACACCGGGTTCTCCCGAAGAAAACTTTTATTATCATAATAACCGAAAATACCGATTTGAAAACTTTAAACTTCTATTTACCGAACTTCCTTTTTTTGGTCAATGGTTTATTTCTCAAGGGATTAACGGTAATCATACTCACAAGGAAAGATTTAACTTTGCTTGGGACTTTATTATTAACGATAAAGAAAACAAATCATTTTTAAATGATGGGAATAATTTGGAGGATTATCTTTGTTACAATATTCCGGTAGCTGCCCCATTATCCGGTAAAGTTGTTAATGTTTTTAATAATATTCCCGATAACGATATTGGTAAAGTTAATCTTAAAAACAACTGGGGAAATACTATTGTATTGGAGCATGAAAGTGGACTATTTAGCTCTATTTCCCATTTAAAACAACGTTCGATAAAAGTTGAAGTTAATGATTATGTCGAAAAAGGACAGATTATTGGTGCTTGCGGAAATAGCGGACGCTCTCCATACCCACACATACATTTTCAATTTCAGCTAACAAACAAAATTGGCGATAAAACTTATCAATTTCCAATTTCCACATTTATTGAACAAAAAGAAGATAATTTTTATTTAAACACTTTTAATTATCCAAAAGAAAACACAATAGTTAGCAATTTGGACGTACACAAAAAGATAAAAAAAGCTTTTTCTATTCAACTTGGAGATGAGTTTTTACTTGAGGTCAAAATTAATGATTTAAAATTTACAGAAAAATGGGAAGTAAAAGTTGATATTAATAATAACCAATACATTCAATCTGATAATGGCTCGTTAGCTTACATTTATATTGTGGAAAAATTATTTTTTATTACCGGTTTTATTGGAAACAAAAATTCTGCTTTATATTATTTCTATCTCTTAAATTCCAAAACTCCTTTTATGTATAAAGAATTTTTATACTGGGATGATATGTTTCCTCTACATAATATCGATAACAGTTTTATTAGATATTTTTCGGAAGTTTTTTTACCTTTTGGTGAACAAATTACATCAGCAGGTAAATATAATTATATTAAAAATAAAATTTATAATGAAGAAATTACTATATCATTTAACGGTAAAATAGAGGGCAATTCTCTATTTAAGTTTTACAAAAAAGAATGTAATGGTACTTTTACAATTACGGAAGAAGGTACTTTTAAAGAATTCTTTTTTAACAACAGCAGATCAACTATTCATGCAAAATTTTTAACTATTGAGGAATAACAAATGTTTTCAAAAAAAACAACTCTTATATTGGTACTTTTTATTATCGCATTTATTAGCTATAATTGTAAAGATAGACAGGCAGACAAATTATCTGCATTTACAAAATCTATTGCGTACGAAACAGAAAAAAAATATGATTTGGCTCTTTCCGAAATGGAAAAAATAAAATCCGATTTATCAGATGATTATTTTACAAACTTAAGATTAGGTTGGTTGTATTATAATACAAAAAAATATCAAGAATCGATTAAGTATTATAACAAAGCATTTGCATTAAGTAACAATAAAAGTATAGAGGCTTTATTAGGTTTAACTTATCCTTACGATGCCCTCTCAAAAACAGAAGAAATTATTTCAATTTATAAAAATGTTTTAGAAATTGATAATAACAATTATACCGCAAATTTAAAATTGGCAATTATTTATTACTATAAAACTAATTACCAAACTGCAAAAAGTTTTTTAGATAAAATATATCCATTATACTCTTCCGATTATTATATTAATCTTTATAGCGGTTGGACTTATTACAAACTAAACAATAAAACTAAAGCTAAAGAATATTTTATCAATGCTTTAATTAATAATGGTAACGATGCCAGTGCAAAAGAAGGTCTGGAAGCTTGTAGATGAAAAAATTATCTATTCTATTCGTTTTTTTTATTCCCTATTTACATAGTGCACAATATTCAAATATTTCCTTATTTCCTTCAAGTTATTTTACTCAAGGAACATATAATAAAGAAAAAAAATCAAATGGCATCTCGCTTTATTCTACACTTGGAATTAATTATACGGATTATTTTACAATAGGATTTGATAAAACCGATATCGAGTCTAAAAAAGAATTTGAATATAACCAGAATTTAATAGTCTTTGGCTTTACAAAATCCTTATTTCCATTATATATTAAAGCAAACTTCGCTTATCAAACAGGAAAATATAATTATAAACCTTTTAATTTTTCTTATAATGATAATACTAATGTTTATGGTTTAGGCTTTTCATATTACACTAATAATTTGTATTTTGGTGCAAATTATAATTATATTACATTACGAGGCAATAAAAGTGTAAAAGTTAATCAACCAAGCTTTAATATTGTTTATTTACCATCCGTATTTTTCGATTTTTCGTACAAACTGCACTATTCTTCTTTAAAATCGCAATTGCCAATTTATGAAGACTTTTTGATGGGTGAAAATTCTGCAGATGAAAGAAAACTAATAAGCCATATATTCACTATTAATTACTATCCCTTATATGCCTTATATACTAAATTTGAAGTTATGTTTGGCAAGCGAGCACATTATTTTAACAACGACTTATTAACTTTTTTTAATCAAGATGATACACAAAACTTATCCATATATTCGAAAATAGATTACGAGTTATTTAAAAACTTTAGAACTATTTTGTCTTATAATTATTTATCGCTTGACCATTCCAAAATTATTTATTATTCTATAGGGATAAAATATAATATTTGGGATTTGTAACATGAAATATAACAGTTTTGGCAAAACCGACTTATCTGTAAGTGAAATTGGTTTTGGAGCATGGGGTATAGGAGGACCGGCTATGGCAGGCTCTATCCCTATCGGTTGGGGAAATGTTGACGATAATGATTCCATTGCTGCTTTAAAAAAATCTTATGACTTAGGAATAACTTTTTATGATACTGCAGATTTCTATGGCTTAGGACACAGTGAAGAACTTTTAGGAAAAGTATTTGGCAGTAACAAATCTATTATTATAGCAACTAAAGTTGGTCATAAACTAAATGCCGATAATTCAATTATGTTGGATTATTCATATAATCACATAATTGATGCATGTAATAATAGCTTAAAAAGACTTAAACGAGATTATATCGACTTATATCAACTTCACTCTGCTAAAATAAATCATCTAATAGATGGCGAATGTATAAAAGCAATGGAAGATTTATTAAAAGCCGGAAAAATACGATATTGGGGCTTATCTTTAAACACTTTTAATCCTTTTCCCGAAGCTGAATTCTTAATAAACAATAACTTAGGCAACTCGTTTCAGTTAGTTTTTAACATTATAAATCAAAGGGCTTTATCAATTATTCAAGATGCTTACAAAAAAGGATATGCAATTATTGCAAGAATGCCCTTACAATTTGGACTGTTGACAGGAAAATTTAACAAATATTCATCATTTCCTGCAAATGATCATAGGTCATTCAGATTAAACTATGAGATTTTAAGTAAAACCCTTGATGAATTAGATAAAATTTGGTTTTTAACTGAAAAGTATAATATTACTAAAACTAGTTTAAGCCTTAGTTTTATTGCTTCAACCTCAGGTATTAGCACTTTAATACCCGGAATTAAGAATGTACAACAAGCTATTGATAATACAACTAATATTATTAAACTTGAAGATGAGGATATTAAACTAATTAATAGACTATATTCGGATACATTAAATGAAATAGTGATATTAATGGAAAGACAAGGCTAAAATGTTAAATGTCTTAATTTTGGATGATACTTTACGGTTAGGTTTTAAACTTGCAAAAGTTATTGAGTATAATTTTAAGTTTAAAACTAAGACTTTTGACTTTAAACAATTTCATCCGACTAAACTAATAACATATAAAACCGATGTTTTATTTGTCGATATTTCAGAACATCAACTAAAAGCTGTAGAAATAATTTCGGAAATTAGAAATAATCAAAAATTAAAACATATTTCAATTATTATTGTTACTTCAGTTATTCAAAAAGATGTTTTAATAGATATTATTAAATACGGAATAATTGAAATAATTGTAAAACCGTACGACTATAATAAATTACCTGACTTATTAAATATTATTTTTGAAAAAATTGCACTACATAAAAATCTTACTCTTCAAGATTTTCAAGAAAAAGATAACATTTCAATCTTCTCGAGTATCAATAAACTTGATAATTTTTTATCAGTCATAAAACGGCACTATATATATTTAATAAAAGACATTTTAAGGCAAGAGTATAGAACAAAAGTTAAAAAAAACATTAATTTTAATACATGGGAAGAAAACAAAATTAACGAAGCAGTTGTTTATACTGCAATATATAAGGATAGTTTAAACTTCAAATATATTCTTACTTTTATTAGTACTTATAACGATATATTAGATATTTTTACCATTAATTATAATAAAAAAACTAAACTGATAGATTGCGATATTTTACAAAGATGTGATGAATTTAGTCAGGCTGTATTTAACCGTTTATTATTACTTTTAAGCAATGTGATAAAAGGACTTGTAAAAATTGAAACTAATCTGGCATTTTACAACTTCTATGAAATTACAGAA
>DAINPX010000202.1:0-6049 GCA_036743235.1 Melioribacteraceae bacterium | reverse complement strand
GCCAAAAAGAGTAAAATATAGAAAATCGCAGCGCGGAAGAAGAAGAGGCTTTGCCACTCGCGGTCACAGAGTAGATTTTGGCGATTTCGGATTAAAAGCTTTAGAGCCTGCATGGATTACCAGCAGACAGATAGAAGCATGTAGAATTGCTATTACAAGAAAAATGAAGCGTGACGGTAAAGTATGGATTAGAATTTTCCCCGATAAGCCGGTTTCTAAAAAGCCATTAGAAACACGTATGGGAAAAGGTAAAGGCGCTCCTGAATTTTGGGTAGCTGTTATTAAACCGGGAAGAATTATGTTTGAAGTATCCGGTGTATCAAAAGAGTTAGCAACGGAAGCTTTAACAGTTGCTATGCATAAGTTACCTATTAAAGCTAAAATAGTTGTAAGACCAGATTACGAACAGGAGTAGCAGTAAAATGAAAATTTACGAAATACGCGAAATGAGTAATGAAGAGCTAGTTAAAAGAATAGCTGAAGAAGAAAATAATCTTATAGATTTAAGATTTCAAAATGCGCTTAAAACACTTACAAATACTGCTAAAATACGCAATGTAAGAAAAGACATAGCCAAGATGAAAACAGTCCTACAGCAAAGAGAATTAGGACAAAAAGACGGAGAAAAGTAGTATTTATGGAAACTAAAAGCAACAGAAAGACTAAAGTTGGTGAAGTAATTTCTACTAAAATGGAAAAAAGCATAGTAGTAGCAATAGAAAGACAAGTTTCTCACCCGATTTATAGAAAATATTTCAAAAAAACTACAAAATTAATGGCTCATGACGAAAAGAACGATTGCCATGTTGGCGATATTGTAAAAATTGAAGAAACTAGACCGCTAAGTAAAAGAAAAAAATGGCGTTTAGTTGAAATTGTAGAAAGAGCTAAGTAATTGGTATATCGATAGGAGTTTAACTAATGATACAGCAAGAAACAAATTTAGTGGTGGCTGACAATTCCGGAGCCAAAAGAGTACGATGTATTAAGGTACTTGGCGGAACAAGACGCAGATATGCTAGCGTTGGTGACGTAATAGTTGTATCCGTAAAATCTGCTATACCGGGTGGAAACGTTAAAAAAGGTGATGTATCTAAAGCCGTTATTGTAAGAACAAAGAAAGAAATTAGAAGAAATGATGGTTCTTACATACGATTTGACGAAAATGCCGCAGTATTATTAAATAATCAAGGTGAACCAAGAGGAACACGTATATTTGGTCCCGTTGCTCGTGAATTACGCGATAAGAAATATATGAAGATTATTTCTTTAGCACCGGAAGTATTATAATAAGAGGTTAGGAAATGAACATTCACAAAAACGATACAGTAATAGTAATTGCCGGTAATAATAAAGGATCGAAAGGAAAAGTTTTAAAAGTATTTCCTAAGACAGAAAGAGTAATAGTTGAAGGTGTTAATATCAGGAAAAAACATACAAAGCCGTCGCAAAAAAATCCTCAAGGCGGAATTGTTGAAAAAGAAGCACCTATTCATGTTTCTAACGTAATGATTGTCGATCCTAAAACAAATAAACCTTCACGTATAGGTAAAAAAGTTATAATTAACGATAGTACCGGAAAAACACAAAGAATACGCGTTAGTAAATCTAGCGGCGAAATGTTAGATAAATAATTTTGAGGAAATAGTTTAAAAATGGCTAAACAAGAAAAAGCACAAAACAAGCAGGCTACGCCAAATAAAAAAGATAAAGCCGGAAAGCAACAAGTTGCCGAAACAAAACCGGTTGAAAACTTTATTGAAGAAAAATTACCTGCAAGATTATTTGACAAATATAAAAGTGAAATAATTGCCAAATTAATGACTGAATTTAATTACAAAAGCGTAATGGAAGTACCAAAGCTTGTTAAAATTGTAGTTAATATGGGTGTAGGCGAAGCCGTACAAGATAGCAAATTATTAGATGAAGCTATTAAAGATTTAGAAACGATTACCGGACAAAAAGCCTCGGTTCGTATTGCCAGAAAGTCTATTTCTAACTTTAAGTTACGTGAAAACATGAAAATTGGTGCCATGGTAACTTTAAGAAGTGGTAAAATGTATGAATTTTTAGATAGATTTGTTACCTTAGCATTACCACGTGTAAGAGACTTTAAAGGTATTAGTGATAAATCATTTGACGGACGCGGAAATTATTCTATCGGTATTAAAGAACAAATTATTTTTCCGGAAATAAACATCGATAAAATAAATAAAGTTAGAGGTATGGATATTACCTTTGTAACTACCGCTAAAACCGATAAAGAAGCTTATGCACTTTTATCAGCATTTGGTGTTCCATTTAGAAAGAAAGAAATAAATTAAGGAATAAACATGGCAAGAAAATGCTTATATGCTCGCGAAGAGAAGAAAAAGAAAGTTGCTGAGAAATATGCTGCTCTTCGTAAAGAATTAAAAGAAAAAGGTGATTACGAAGCATTACAACAGTTACCAAGAAATGCTTCCCCTATACGTTTACATAATAGATGTTTAATGACCGGAAGACCACGCGGCTACTACAGAAAATTTGGAGTTTCCAGATTAACCTTTAGAGAAATGGCATTACGCGGTGAAATACCCGGAATAAAAAAAGCAAGTTGGTAATTTTTTGGAGGAAATTCAATGCCAGTAACAGATCCGATAGCCGATTATTTAACAAGATTAAGAAATGCAGTTAAAGCCAAGAAGAAATATGTTGAAATACCGGCTTCGAAAATGAAAATAAGTTTAAGCGAAATCTTAAAAAATCGTAACTTCATAAAAGATTTTAATATTATTGAAGATAATAAACAAAACATTATTCGCTTACACTTAAAATATTCAGAAATTGGACCTGCAATTAGCGGGTTAAAAAGAGTAAGTACTCCAGGTTTACGTAGATATGTACCTGCAGAAAGAGTACCAAGAGTTTTAAATGGTTTGGGATTATCAATAATCTCAACATCAAAAGGATTGCTCACAGATAAAGAAGCCAAAGAAGCTAATGTGGGCGGCGAAGTAATTTGCTATATTTGGTAAAATTTAAGAGGTTTAACTGTGTCGAGAATAGGTAAAAAACCGATAAATATTAAAGGTGTTACTGTTAATAAAAACGGTAATTTAGTAAAAGTAAAAGGACCTCTTGGTGAATTGGAAACCGAGGTAAATCCTAATATTAACGTAGAAATAAATGCCGAAGAAGTAGTTGTTACTCGTCCTAACGATGAAAGAACCATACGTGCATTACATGGTTTAACTAGAGCTTTATTACAAAATATGGTTACCGGAGTTACAACCGGATTTACTAGAGTATTAGATATTGTAGGTGTTGGATATCGTGTAGAACAAAAAGGAAATTGCTTGTTATTAAATTTAGGCTTTTCACATCCAATATTGTTTGAACCTCCTACAGGTATAAAATTAGAAGCTACTTCAAATACTCAAATTAAAATATTCGGTAGCGATAAGGCGTTAGTAGGATTAATTGCTGCTAAAATAAGATCATTAAAAGAACCCGAACCATATAAAGGAAAAGGTATTAAGTATAATGATGAAGTTATTATAAGAAAAGCCGGTAAAGCAGCAGGTAAATAATAACCTAACGGAGAGAATGAAAAAATGATTAAAACAGATAATAATCGTAGAGCAAGAAAACAAGAAAGAGTAAGAAAAAAAATTAAAGGTACACCGGAAAAACCGAGACTTTCAGTTTTCAGAAGCTTAAGCAAAATATATTTACAAGTGATTGATGATGTTAACGGAGTTACACTTGCAAGTGCTAGTAGTTTATCTACCGAGATAGCAGAAGAGTTAAAAAATACCAAAACAAAATTAGCTCAAAGCAAATTGGTCGGTAAGTTATTAGGTAAAGTTGCTCTTGAAAAAGGCATTGAAACAGTAGTATTCGACAGAAACGGATACGGATATCACGGAAGAATTAAAAGTGCAGCAGATGGTGCACGAGAATCAGGATTGAAATTTTAAATTTGATTGCCGGATCGTCTAATGGCAGGACTACGCCCTTTGGAGGCGTCTGTATAGGTTCGAATCCTGTTCCGGCAGCAAGTTTATTAAGTAAAAATTTGAAACAACGGAGTTAAAATTGAAGCCAAAAAAAGTATCGGGAATTGATAACCTAAAAGAAAAGGTTGTACATATCAATCGAGTAGCTAAAGTTGTAAAAGGCGGTAGAAGATTTAGTTTTAACGCTATCGTGGTAGTTGGCGATGGTAACGGACATGTTGGAGTTGGCTTAGGCAAAGCTAACGAAGTTACCGATGCTATTACAAAAGGTATTGAAGACGCAAAGAAAAATTTATATAAAGTACCTATAGTTAAAGGCACTATTCCTCACGAAATTCTTGGTAAATTTGGTGCTGGCAAAGTATTATTAAAACCTGCAACTCCTGGTACCGGATTAATAGCCGGCGGCGGTGTTCGAGCCGTATTAGAATCAGCCGGAATTACCGATATATTAACTAAATCTTTAGGTTCATCAAATTCGCATAATCAGGTTAAAGCTACATTAAATGGATTAATCAACTTGGTTGACGCCTACACAATGGCAAAAAAACGCGGAATGACAGTAACCGAGTTATTTAATTAGTAAGAGGATATGATGAGTAAAAAATTAAAAGTTACCCAAATAAGAAGCATAATAGATAGACCTTTCACTCAAAAGCGCACTATTGCAGCTTTAGGTTTAGGAAGACCTAATTATGTTAAAGTACACAATGATACACCTCAAATAAGAGGGATGTTAAATAAAGTAAGTCATCTTGTAAAAGTTGAAGAAATTGAAGAATAGGGTAAAACTATGGATATATTAAGTAATTTAAAATTTGCAGAAGGCTCCGTTAAAAATAAAAAAAGAGTAGGACGTGGAGAAGGTTCCGGACATGGCGGTACAGCTACACGTGGTATGAACGGTCAAAGAAGCCGTAGTGGTGCTAAATTTAAAGCTTGGTTTGAAGGCGGACAAATGCCTTTACAACGTAGAATTCCGAAAAGAGGTTTTACAAATATTTTCAAAATTCATTTCCAAGCAGTTAATGTAGAAAAGTTACAAAAGTTAGTTGACGATAAAAAAGTTACCGATGGCGTTGTTAATGCTGCAATTTTATTTAAATTCGGTGTTATTTCCAAAGCAAATGCACCTTACAAAATATTAGGTGACGGTGATATTACAGCAGTTCTTAATGTTGAAGCTCATAAATTTAGTGCTTCGGCAAAAACAAAAATTGAAGCTACAGGCGGATCAACAAAAGAGATAAAACTTTAATGAGTAGGCTACAAGATACCTTTCGTAACATTTTTAAGATTACAGAATTAAGGCAGAAGATTTTATATACTTTAGCCTTACTTTTGATTGTAAGAGTCGGATCCCATATCACTTTACCGGGAATTGACTCATTTTTATTATCTGAAGCTATGAGCAATAAGACTTCGGATAACTTATTCGGCTTATACGATTTGTTTGTTGGTGGTGCATTTTCTAATGCTGCCATATTTGCACTTGGTATTATGCCTTACATCAGTTCATCTATTATCATTCAGCTTTTAGGTGCTGTTGTTCCCTATTTCCAAAAGCTTCAACGTGAAGGTGAAGAAGGAAGGAAGAAAATTACTCAACTTACCAGATACGGTACTGTTTTAATTTCTGCTTTCCAAGCATGGGGAACTACTATTCACTTAAATAATTTATCATTTGATGGACAATCCATTGTTGCGGCACCCGGTTTTACTTTTACTGTTACAACAGTGGTGTTTTTAGTTGCCGGTACAATGTTTATTATGTGGATGGGTGAGCAAATAACCGAAAGAGGAATAGGAAACGGTATTTCTTTAATAATATTTATTAATATTATTAATAGGTTGCCATTTTCGCTATTAGATGAATATCGTTTAATTGCTGCAGGACAAAGAAATATTATTATTGAAATTATAATATTAGCGTTTATGGTTATTGTTATTGCCGGTATTGTTTTAGTTACACAAGGTACAAGAAGAATTCCGGTTCAATATGCTAAACGTGTAGTAGGAAGAAAAGTTTATGGCGGAGTAACACAGTA
>DAINPX010000201.1:0-6053 GCA_036743235.1 Melioribacteraceae bacterium | reverse complement strand
ACTATAAAGATGTTAGAGACTTATTGGCAATTCAGCAAATAAGAATTAGCGGTGATGAAACCTATATGATGTATGTAAACAAAGATTATGCAAATAATAAAGGTATTACAGTTTCGTTAGTAAAAAGAAGAACTGCTACAAGTATGTTAGGATTTAGTTTAGACTATACATTCTCAGTATCTGAAGGGAATGAAACAAATACAGATGCATTTTTTATGGATTTAGCTTCGGGAAGACAGTCCGAAAAAATTCCGGTATTATTAGGATGGGACCAAACGCATACATTGAACGGTACATTATCTATTGGTGAACCGAGAGATTGGAATATTACATTAGTTGGAAGAATTGGAACCGGTTTACCTTATACGCCACAAATGGATGATACTCAAATATTTTTAAGGACAAACAGCGGAAGAAAACCTTCTCAAATTACCGTTGATTTATTAGCAGATAAAGTAATTAAATTATTTGGGTTTGATTTTTCTTTCTTTATAAAAGTATTTAATTTATTTGATACGTTGAATGAAAGATATATTTATAGCGATACCGGAAGAGCTACTTATAGCTTGGTATTAAATCAAACACCTGCTCAAGAAACTAATAAACTATCGGAAAGAATACCCGGTGTTAAATCTGCAAAAGAGTATTTTGTAAGACCACAATATTATGCACCTCCGAGAGAAGTAAGATTTGGCTTCTCAGTAGAGTTCTAATAAATTTTTCGGAGAAAAAGATGATAAAAAAAATATTTAGAGTAATGATAGTAATTTTATTGTTTAATATAATAATAAATGCACAAGAAAATAATAATGCAAGAAGAGAAATTGAACATAAAGCAGTTTATGATTATATGCAAAACTATGTGATGAAAAATAGTCATGGACCTTATGTACAAATTCCTGAAAAGAAAGATATAACATATCCCCAATTAGAAAAAACAATGGGGCAAAAAGATAGAAAACACTATTTTATGAACGGAAATAAAATAGCTGTTGAATTATATAATTATGGCGGAATAGGACCCGGTTTGGATGCTATTAGAGGAGTTAACAACTTTGTTTGGAGAAACCTTGATTACGTATTTCAGTTCTGTCCAATAGTCGGGGCTTCTGTACCTGACCAAACAAGTCCTACCGGAAGAAGAAGAATTATTTCGGATGGTTTAATGGATTATACAAGCCCGTTATTACGCGAAGTTAACCCTACAGGTGATACTTTGTGGCAATGGCAACCATTACCGGGTTATGCAGACCCTGATCAATCGTTAATTGCCAGCAACCCAGGAGAAGATACAGACGGAGACGGAAAACCGGATAGTTGGCCACGTAGTTGGTATAATCCTACATTAGGAAAATATGTTTGGCCCGGATTTTTATCCCAAAATGCAACAAATGCCGATTTAGAAATCTATTGGGCAATGGATGATAGAGATAATAGAGAATTCAACTATTTTCCTTTTAACAACGATCTTTCCAGAAGAGGGCTGGGTGTACAAATTGACGGACGTGCATTTCAGTGGAGCAATGCTTTAGCCGAAAATACAATATTTTTTGTTTATTCTATAACAAACGTAAGTAACAAAGATTTGGATTCGGTATTTTTTGGTATTTACGGCGACCCTGATATGGGAGGCGGTACACCGGAAAATAAAGATGATCACGGATTTTTTGTGCCCCCATATAGTTTAGATAGTATGAATATTAGTAAGATACCGGTTTACGCAAGAAGTATGGTTTATTTTTGGGACCCCGATATGAAAGGAAGAGGAGGAATTAAATTAGGATATTTAGGTTGTAAATTTTTGGAAAGTCCCGGAAATTCTGTTGACGGAATAGATAATGACGGTGACGGAATGATTGACGAGAGTCAAGAAGACGGAATAGACAATGACGGCGATTGGAATGTCGATATACATGATGTAGGTAGAGACGGTATTCCTAACACAGGTGATTTTGGAGAAGGAGACGGAATTCCGACTGCAGGAAGAAAACTTGCTGACGGATCACCTGACCCATTGTTACCCGGTGAACCAAATTTTGAATTTACTGATTTAGATGAATCAGATCAAATTGGTTTAACATCGTTTAACAGTTGGTCATGGAGTGCAGATAAAATTTCTAACGACGAATCGATGTGGAATAGATCAATTCCAGGAAACTTTGGAGCAATTCAGCAAAATACCGATATAGTATTTATTTATGGTAGCGGTTATATTTCGTTAAAAGCCGGTGAAACAAAACGTATTTCAATGGCATTATTATGCGGTGAAGATTTGAACGATTTGTTAACAAGTGCCGAAACAGTTCAAAGAATTTATAATCAAAATTATCAATTCTTTAAGCCTCCTTATACACCTACATTAACTGCAATACCTGATGATAAAAAAGTAACTTTATATTGGGATACACGAGCTGAAGAGAGCGAAGATCCTATAACCGGAAAGGATTTCCAAGGATATGTGATTTATAGAAGTACAGATCCGACTTTTAATGATATTCAATCAATTACTGACGGTCAAGGTTCAAGCTTTTTATTAACACCATTAAAAGATATTAACGGTAATTTGTGTAAGTGGGATATTGATTACATTGATGAACCATATGTTGATAAAAATAAAAACGGTAGATATGATGCCGGTGAACCTTATACTGATTTGAATCATGATTTATCATGGACTTCCAATTTGGAAGACCCATGGAAAGGATATGCTCCTGTACCTTACCAAGGCAGAGGATTACAATATTATTTGGGAAATAATAGCGGACTGGTTCATTCATACGTAGATTCCAATAATGTAATTAACGGTCAAACTTATTATTATGCTTTGGTAGCTTATGATAGAGGAGACTCTGTAGGAATACCACCAACAGAAACCACCAAAAAAATTACTGTTGATCCTGTTACAAGTCAAATGCGTTTTGATATTAATACTGCAATGGTAATACCCGGACCAAGAACTAGCGGTTACGAACATCCGATGATTAATAATAATAATATTGTTCATACGCAAGGAATTTCTACCGGAAAATTGAATTTTGATATTTTAGATGACCAAGCTGTTAAAGAAAATAATGAATATTCAATTACTTTTAGCAAAGAATTCCCATACATGGGAACAACAATTACAAAGAAAAATTATTCAGTGTTAGATTTGGGAGTTTATAAAACCACTGTAACACTTTATGATACTAATTTTGTTATTTTAGGAAAAGAGAATATTGCCAGCGATTCATTTTTAAAGGTAACTGACGAATACGGAACAGTTTATACCGAAAATGTTGATTTTATTGTAAATCATGAAAAAGGTACTTTAAGAAGAATAGGAGGACGAATACCTTCTACAAATAAGCTAAACGTTGAATTTAGATATTTTCCTATAAAAAATAGTCCAAAAATTAATTTGGAAGACGATAATCCAATTTTTGACGGAATAAAGTTAACAATTAAAGACGAAGAAGCTTTGGCGTGGGATGTTGCCAAGAGTAAATGGATTGAAGGAAAAACCAATTTTTCGTATGAAGCCAGATTATCTTCTGTTGGTCAGTACAAAGTTTTATACCCCGCAGATTATACAATTACTTTTTCAGAAAACTTAATTGATACTGCAGTTGTAAATAATCAAGGTATTAAAAAAGTGCCTGTTAATTATACTGTTAAAAATGTAACAACAGGTGTCCCTCAAAAAGTATTATCATTTTTAAATGAAAAAGCTTCCACAAAAAATAACAAATGGGACCCAGGCGAAGAGATAATATTCTTTAAACCGGGTGCAAAAGGAGTTGGAACAGATACTTTAACTTGGGGTGTTTCGGTATTTAAACCGGTAGATTCTACTATTGTACCCATTATGCCTACAGATGGAGACGTTTTATTTATAAAAACAAAACGTCCGTTTGATGTTACCGATAAATATGTATTAAAAACCGAAGCAGGAAAAGTTAATTTAGAAACAACAAAATCCTCGTTAGATAAAATTTATGTTGTCCCAAATCCTTATGTCGGAATGAATGAAATTGAACCGACAACAAAATTACCGGGTCAGCAACGCGGTGAAAGAAGAATTTATTTTGAAAATCTTCCAAGCAAATGTACTATCAGAATTTATACTTTAAGCGGTGATCCTGTTACGGTATTAGAGCATGATAGCGGATTGCAAAATGCAAGAGAATTTTGGAATTTGCTAAATAAAGACGGCTTCTCTGTTTCTTATGGTATTTATATTGCACATATTGATGCACCCGGAATAGGCGAAAAATTAATTAAATTTGCCATAATTAAATAAGCGAGGGGAATATGTTAAAATACAATAACAGAATTGGAGCATCGATGAAGATAAATATGAAATTAATTTTAGGTATTTTGTTAATAAGTTCGGTTCTTTGTGCTCAAAATTTAACTAAATCGGGTACTACATCTGCTCAATTCTTAAAAATTGGGGTAGGTCCTCGTGCAATAGGAATGGGCGGTGCATTTGTGGCAACTGTTAATGATATAAGTGCTACATATTGGAACCCTGCCGGTTTAACAAATATTAACGGTAATGAAGCATTTTTTGATCATACAAATTGGATTGCCGATATAAACCACGACTACGCCGCTGCTGCCAGTTATTTGGATGGTTTTGGTACAATCGGTATTTTTGTATCCGTTTTGTCAATGGATGAAATGCTTGTAAGAACTATTGAAAAACCGGAAGGTACAGGTGAGCTTTTTGATGCTGGAGGAATGGCAATTGGCTTAAGTTATGCAAAAAGTTTAACTGATGCTTTTTCTATTGGGTTTAATGCTAAGTATATTCGTGAGTATATTTGGCACGAATCTGCAACCGGATTTGCTTTTGATATTGGTACATTATATAAAATACCAATATTAAATGAATTTAGAATTGGTGCAAGTATCTCTAATTTTGGTACAAAAATGAAACTTGATGGAAGGGATATTTTGCGTGTTTTACAAGTCGGTGCCGGAGGTGCTAATCAAATAAGCACAAAAATTGAGCTTGATGAATTCGATTTACCTTTAATGTTTAGGGTTGGTGTTGCTGCCGATTTGTTTAAACAAGAAGATATGATGTTTACTTTAGCTATTGATGCTGTTCATCCAAACGACCACTCAGAGTATTTAAATATTGGCGGTGAATTCAATTGGAACGATATAGTTTTTATTAGAGGCGGATATTCATCAATTTTTGAAAAGGATACAGAGAAAGGTCTTTCATTAGGTATGGGGTTACAATATGCTCTTTTAGGTTCACTTAAGCTGAAAGTAGATTATGCATATCAGGATTACCATAGATTGAAAGATATTCATTACTTGTCTTTTGGCGTAGTTTTTTAAGCATAATATTTATGTAGTTTTAAGCCCTTCAATATTACTTTGAAGGGCTTTTTTTTTGAATTTTGTGATCTAAAACAATTATTGCTTAATTCTAATTTTGTATTTTTACTAAAAATAAAATAGAGCTTTTATGAAATACTTAATTTATTTCTTTGTTTTTATAGGTTTGTTCGTTTCTTGCGATAAATCAGATCCGGTTAAATCTAAAGTTATGCAAACTGATAATAAAATATTATCAGAATATGATAAAATTGTTGATTATGCTTTTAAGAATTATGTTAATAAAAATAATAATGCCGGCTTTAGTATAGCATTAATTGATAGTGAAAATATTTACAAATATAATTATGGAGAAACAATTTTAGGCAACGGCGTTTTGCCTAACGAAAATACTGTATATGAAATTGGATCAATAACAAAGGTATTTACATCAATAACCTTAATTAGTTATCTAAAAAAGAAAGGAATTGATATAAATACACCGATTAAAAATTATTTACCGTATTCATTAAATAGTAGGCTTAATAAAAACGGTGCTGAAATAACATTTAAACATTTGTTAAATCATACTTCAGGATTAGAGAGAATTCCTTCAGACATTATTTCTTCAAAAAATCCTTATGCAGGATATGATAGTACAAAAATATTTAACTATTTATTAAATAACCAATTGGTATATACACAGAGATCTTCACCTATTAACTATACGCTAAATT
>DAINPX010000200.1:0-6060 GCA_036743235.1 Melioribacteraceae bacterium | reverse complement strand
ATTTTTTATATACTCTTTTTTTTAGTTACTTCACTAATAACCAAACATGAAAGTGAAACCAATATTATATTAAGCATCGTTACATTTTTATTGGTACTTCCTTTTTTATTTATTGATAAGTTAATATATACTCAAGATACCTTTATTTCTTATTTTTTACAATATTTCCCCTTTACTTCTTTCCCTGCATTAATTATTAAATCAGTTAAACCGATAATAAATAATGAGCAAATTATTATTGCGATAACAGTTCTAATTATATCAATCGGTATTTTAATTTATTATATATCTAAATTTTTATTTTCAGCTTCGATAATACATAATGTAATTAATTTTTACTCAAAAAGGAAAGAAAAATGAATAGCATAGGAATTATGGGTGGAACTTTTGATCCAATACATAACGGTCATTTAATAACTGCAACTTATATTAAAGAGACTTTAAATTTTGATAAAATACTTTTTATTCCGTGTTATATTTCCCCTCTTAAAACAAATATTATAAGTAGTGATTCCAAGCATAGATTAGAAATGCTTAAAATCGCAATTAGGGATATCCCCTATTTTGATATTTCGGATATTGAATTGAATAGTCCCGATATCTCTTATACATATACTACTCTTCTAAAACTTAGAGAATTTAATACTTCTTTAAACTTAATAATTGGTTATGATAATTATGCAATATTTGATAAGTGGTATAATCCCGAAGGGATTTTTAATTTGGCAAAAATTTTTGTTTTAAAAAGGAACTTAAAAAGTAAGGATATTATTATCAATCATAGTTATAAAGAAAAATTTGTTTTTTTAGATAATCCTTTTATTGAAATATCATCTACAGAAATAAGAAATAGAATAAAATTACGACAAAGTATAAAATATTTTGTTCCTGAAGAAGTTGAAAATTACATTTTAAAGAACAATTTGTATAGGTAATAGTTTTGATAAAAATATTCTTGTTTTTGTGCCTATTTATTCCAAATTTTGTATATGGACAAAGTACTTCTCCGGAATTAAAAGACGGAATTATGTTTATTACAAAACTCATTTCATCCCCCTATTATGATTCCTTAAGAATTAATCATAGTGATCTACAATTAGTTGATACGATATATTACAAAACAATACATTATTATAACTATAACTATAGCGAAGCACTATTAGCGTTAACAATAGCTTGTTTACCGATAGAGAATTTTGATATAAAAATTCCTATTTTTAATGCTAAAATATCGTTGCATATACCTATTCCTAAAAGTAATTTGCACAAAAAGAAGAATAAAAATTTACCCAAACAATTTTTAATTTCAAAAAAACATAATGATGTTGATAAACTTAGCCATTTTTTTGGTAACGCTTTCTGGAGTTATAATTTAAAAAATCCTAAATTTACCACTCTTTTAGGGTATTTTGTTGAGTACTTTGAAGCAGTATTCAAGGTTGACGGAGCTTTGGATAAACGTGACATTTTTATTAATAAACTTGGCGAAAATTTTGGATTGGAACTAAATTTTAATAAATTTGTAAAGCCTTCGGATTATTTTATTAAACTTAATAATTTTAGCGAGTAAATGAATGAATAGAATTTTTATTATTGATGATGAAGTTGAAATTTGTGAAAGTATAAAATTAATTTTAGAATATGAAAATTATGAAGTCGAATATTCAACAAATCCCCAAAAAGGATTGGAAAGTATAGCAATTAATAATTATAATTGCATTTTATTAGATATACAAATGAATGCAATGAACGGATTTGAGGTATTAGATTATTTATATAAACAAAACAATAAAACTCCGATTATTATGATTTCTGCTCACAGTAGTCTCGAAAATGCAGTTAAATCAACAAAATTGGGTGCATTTGATTTTATAGAAAAACCGATTGATAGAGATAAACTTTTAATTAGTATTAGAAATGCTGTTGATAAATATAAACTTCTAAACGAAAATGAAAAGCTTAAAACAGGTACAACATACGGAATAAATATATTAGGAACAAGCACTGCAATTAAAAATATACTTTCAACTATTAGCCGAGTTGCAACAACAGAAGCTAGAGTATTAATTACCGGAGAAAACGGAACCGGAAAAGAACTTGTTGCACAAGCACTACACTTACAAAGTAAAAGAGCGGATAATGAGTTTGTAGAAGTTAATTGTGCCGCAATTCCTAACGAATTAATTGAATCTGAATTATTTGGGCATGAGAAAGGTTCTTTTACTGGTGCAGTAAAACAAAAAATCGGAAAATTTATGCAAGCAAATAACGGCACTTTGTTTTTAGATGAAATTGGTGATATGAGTTTGCAAGCACAAGCAAAAGTACTAAAAGCAATTGAAGAAGGTAAAATTGAACGCGTTGGTGGTGAGCAAAAAATAGATGTTAATGTAAGATTAATTGCTGCAACAAATAAAAATTTGCTTGAAGAAATTGAGAAAGGAAATTTTAGAGAAGATTTATACCATAGAATTAATGTTATTCCAATTCACTTACCTCCATTGCGCGAAAGAAGAGAAGATATTTCTATACTTATTGATTTTTTCAATAAAGACTTAAGCCAAAAATATAATATTACTCCAAAAGAGTTTTCTCCAGAGTTATTAAAATTTTTAAGCAATTTAGAATGGAAAGGAAATATTAGGGAGTTGAGAAATTTTATTGAAAGAATAATTATTATGTTACCCGAACAGTACATTAAAGTTTCCGATATCAATAGCATTTCTCCATATCAAAATAAAAAAAACGGTAATGATGATTTATTTGATATTTCTAATTCCTTCCAAGAATTTAAAGAAAAAGCCGAAAAGTTGTTTATATTAAAACAATTGGAAGCAAATAACTGGAATATTAGTAAAACTGCCGAAATTTTAGATATTCAAAGAAGTCATCTTTATACAAAAATGAAAAAATACGGATTAGATAAAGAAGTAGAAGAATAATTAATATTCCGGATTTCGCATAGCCAATAATTTTATCATTCTATCTCTATACTCACACATAATATTAATAGCTTCAAACGATATTATTGTATCACCGTTTCTATTTTTAATTTTAACGGTAAAAGAATTTGTGTTATTTCCTTGTATCTGTTTTAAATATTCAGTTCTTTCAGACGAGTCAAATATTTCAAAAAGTGTTTTCCTTGCTAAAGGATTTATCATTATTCCTGTTATTTCTTGAAATTTAGTGCTTGCATCTATAATTATTCCGTTTTCGTGAAATATTTGATAAGGGAATAAGTCAAAAACAACTTTTTGATAGTATTCTAAAGCCGATTTAAGTTCAACTTTATTAGACATGTTGGTCTTTAAATTATTTAAATCAAGTGTGTTTTTTTTCGATTCGTCATTTTTAATTTTTTCAAAATCTTCTTCAATTTTTTTTAGCTTGGAAATATCTTCGGCAAACCCATAGATATATTGTATAAACCTGCCGGTTTCTTCAAACTGCGGAAACATATAGTCTTTTAGCCAAATAAACTCTCCATTTTTATCAATAACCCTATATTCGCCCCAGGTAATTTCATTAGGTGTTAGTTTCAATCTTTGTTTATGAAATTGAGGTAAATCACCTTGGCTTATAATTGATGTCCAGCCTCCTAAATCTTCAACATCTCGCAATTCGTAACCGGTAATTTTTTTAAATCCTTTACTTGCTTCTATAAGTTGAAATCTTGAATTGGAAATTACCCTGATAGTATAAAAAAATGAATCTCGCAAATTAGTTATTAGATTTATTTTTGTGCTCAAACCGGTAAGTTTTTGTTCAGCAAGTCTCCGTTTTTCTATTTCTTTTTCAAGTAATTGTTTATGTAGCGATGTTTCTTTAATAAATTCCGATTTTATGGTATCCCTTGTAAACTCCCACTTATCAATATCCATAATTTCGATTAAATAATATTGTTTACTACCAAAGTATATTATAGAAAGTGAAACTTCATAAAGTTTTTGAATGGATTTACTTAAAATGATTTTTTCATAAATAAAGTTTATTTTTTGCTCAACTAAGCTCTGTTTAATATTACGGATTTCTTTTACTAAAAAAGGATCAATTAAATCTAATTTCGATTTTGTAAGAATATTAATGGATGTATTATAAAATTTTGCAGCAGAATTATTAGTAAAAATAATAGCGTCACTTTGCCAATCGTATAAAATTACAGGATTAGTTATATTTTCAAAAACCGATTTGTTAATAATTCTAAGATTATTAAGTACTTTAATTTTATTCTCAAATTCGTTTTTAATTTTTTCAATATTTTGACTATCATCAAAGTTGTTAAATTCATCCATATTATTAACCTAAAATGTTTCTTTTCGCATCCCTATATGACATAATGCAAAGTCATATTTTACAGGATCATTTTTATCGAATTTTTTTAAATTATTAGTTATTTCTTCTGCCATTTTCCAACTAACAGTGTGTGCTTTTGTTAGTCCAAGACTTTTTGAAATTTTTGCAATATGTGTATCTACCGGAATTATTAATTTTTCAGTTGAAAACTCTTCCCATAAACCAAAATCAAGTTCGTCTTTCCTTATCATCCAACGTAAAAATAAATTAATCCTTTTACATGCACTGCCTCTTAAGGGGTCAGGAAACATAAATTTTAATCCATTGGTAATAGTTGAATATCGCTTAAAAAAATGAAGTATGTTTTGTGAAAATAAAGAAATACAACTTTTTAAATTCTCATCCTTCTCAAAATAATACATTAAAAACATATATTTAAGTGAACCGTAAGCAATCAGAATATCGTGTAAAACTTTAAAAAGAATAATAATATCATCGGTAGTAAAAAATCTATGATAAATACCTTTAAATTTTTGCCTGCTTTTAGTTTCGTCAAATTTAATTATAAAATTAAACGGACTTTTTCCCATTATTTTATGTAATTTTTCTAATATTAATCCAATTTGTTTAATATTTCCAAATGCAAACGTTGAGGAAATTATTCCGCTTATTTCAATATCCTTAGGGTCAGTAAATTTGTGTAAAAATTCAAGAGGATCCGGTGATATTCGGGATTTATTATAAACTTTATAGTGATAATCTAATTTATTTTTAAGTTGTTTATCTGATAAAGTCATTATTATATTTTTATATTAGCCGAGTTAATAAGTTGTCTCATTTCTGTAATTGCTTTTTCTATACCAACAAATATTGATCTTGCAATAACCGATTGTCCAATACTTACTTCGTCAATATCTTCTAAAACAGCAAATTCTTTTATATTAGTATAGTTCAAACCATGCCCCGCATTTACACCTAAAGAAAGTTTTTTTGCATATTTGGCGGCTTGCCTAATTCTATCCAATTCATCATATATTTCTTCTTCAACTGTTAAATTTGCATATTTCCCTGTATGAATTTCGATGAAATCAGCGTCAATTTCTTTGGCTGCATTTATTTGTTCAACATCAGGTTCAATAAATAATGATACTTTTATATTAGAATTATGAAGAGCTTCTATAGTCTCTTTAATAAGTTCTAAATTATCAATAACATTTAAACCGCCCTCGGTAGTAAGTTCTTGTCGTTTTTCTGGAACTAAAGTAGCTAGTTCCGGCTTTACATCACATGCAATTTCAATAATTTCGGGAACAGCTGCCATTTCTAAATCCAACTTGGTTTTAACTAATTCTCTTAAAAGTCTTAGGTCAACCTCGTTGATATGTCTTCTATCTTCACGTAAATGAACAACTATACCATCAATTCCATAAAGTTCAGCCATTAAAGCATAGGTAATGGGGTCAGGTTCTTTTTCTCCTCTCGCATTTCGTAGAGTTGCAACATGGTCAATATTTAAGCTAAATTTCATATATATACCTTTTAATTAAATCCAAAGATTTTAATAATTGAGTTTACATCAATCCCGTAATTATCTGTTCTAAAACGTAAAACTGATAGTAAATCAATTATAAACATGATACCAAAATGTACTAAAAAACCATAAAAAAAAGAAGAAGTTTTTATTGCTAAATAACCTAAAATAATACCGCCAATTATCGAACTAAATGTTTCTAAAATAGGTTTGCCGTTATGTAATATTACAAA
>DAINPX010000199.1:0-6110 GCA_036743235.1 Melioribacteraceae bacterium | reverse complement strand
TTCCGTCTTGTCCTGTAATTACCGAAGATGTAACCGGAGTTGAAGTAATTTGCACACCTGCCAAAGCCGCATTATTTTGACCGTCCGTAATCTTACCCGAAATTTTTGTATTAATTTCCGGTGCTTCAGTCGGAGCTTTTTTGCATGAAACAATAAATAACAATTGAACAATAATTAAACATAAAGATACAACATTTTTTATTTTCATAAATCACCCTTTATTTTATTAATACTAAAGTTCCTTTTTTAACCAAATCATATAATTTAATTACATCTTCATTTAACATCCTTATGCAACCATGACTAATTTCTTTCCCGATACCGGATTCGTTATTAGTACCGTGAATCAAAATACCTCGAAAATATGCGTCTACTAATTTGTTATTTTTATCTCTACCTTTATTTATCCCTTTTTCCATTCCGTCAAGCACCAATACCCTTGTTAATATTTCATCTTTTATATCTTTGGGATAATTATCTCCTTTTTTATAAATCTTTGCCGATTTTTGCATGCTTCGCTTACCTCTAAATATTTCACCGATTTTTGCACCATCACCAATTTTAGAATCTATTTTAAACAAACCAAGCGGGGTTTGATTTGACCCCGCAACAGCACCGAAACGTGAACCGTTTATTCCGGTACTAACCATATACTCGTTTATAACCTTCTTATCGTCAATCAAAAACATTTTTTGTTTTTTTATATCAACATATATGAAAGGATTAATATTTTTTTTTTGATATTTTGAAATATATGAATATAGTGAATCAATTTCTTTATCTTTTAATGTTTGGCAAAAAGCAATATTGACAAATAAGATAAAAGCAAAGAAAAAATATATATTCCCAAAAACGAACTTTCTCATATTAACTATCCCAATTATTATGTAGTAAAATTTATATATCGCCTTCCGATTCAACAAAATCTAAAGATACATAGCCTTGCTTTCCGTTATATTCTATTTTTAACCAATTACCGATCGTTTCATATCCTTTAACAATAGTACCTTTATATAATTGAAACATAATACCTGCATCAAGACTTGGTGCAACTCTAACCCTTACACCATTCCCCGTGATTGTATAATTCTCATAATAGTTTTGATTTTTTTTAACACTTTGAATTGTCTCGTTACCTAATTGTTGATTATTAATCAACATGCCGGTATTTCCTTCCAATATATAGGCATTCCCTTCACTAATTACGTCTTCTACAGGATAAGTTGTTTCTCTAAATTCATATCTATAAGTATTTTGATTATAAAACTCTTCCATTCTACTTTCGTATTTTATTGTCTTTTTATAACTATATAATGTAATGTATTGCTTGTTAATAACATCATTATATTCAAAACTTATATTTAATGGCATGTTTTGTGTAAAAATTACTTCAGTTTCTTTTTGCCCATCATTAAATTTAATTGTACTCAATTTCCTGTTTTGATAATTAAAAACTTTTGTAAAGTATTTTTGCATTTTAGGCAAATACCCATAAATCGCAATAATATTTGTTTTATCGTTAAAAATGTATTTCACATCAATACCGGTTTTATTATATTTTTCTAAGCTTTGCAAGTAACTTTCAAAAAGTGATTGATTAAAAAATATGGAGTTATTAACAAAATCTGGGTAAAAATATCCATATAAATAACTATCTTGATCATTTAAATTATCTTTGGCGCTTTCTACTCTATTATAAGAACTCAATATCTTTTCAATTTCCGGTTTTAATAATGGAGGGATAAGAAAACTTTTTATATCTTCATTTAGCAATGATTGTTCATTTGTTATCTCTTTTTCTAAATCATCTTTAATATTTTGATCACAAAATACTAAAAGCCGTTGTGCAGATTCATGTAATCTTGCAATTCTGATTAATTCTTTACCGCTTTCAATATCCCCAAAAAATGAATTTCCCGCCAACAATAATGCATAAATTCCCAAATCAACTTCATCGCCTTTGTTTAGCTTAAACTCTTTTGCACCAAGCTCGCAAAGATTTTTAATAATACCGACTATTTCGTCAAAGTTTTCGGTGTTAATACCATATGGCAACATAAATTTTCTAATATCTTTTGATTTCATTAGAAAGAATTCACGATCTTTATCTTTCAAGTAATTTTTTTCATTTAAAACATTATAATAATACATTTGTTTTAAGGTTCTTGCACTTTCATAACCGTAATAAATAACATGATCAAATTTACTAATATTGTGTTCATCAAAATATTTTCTTGTTTGAGCATAAACCAAGAGTGCTTTAGCTTCAGAATTTGTTTCATCGTCAAAAATAATTTCTTTTAAATTTGCTATTGCCATATCCCAATTTTGTGCATTGAGGTTTTTTATTACTTTTGATAAATCATTATTTAAATACTGATATACAAAATAACCCAATATTAGCAGTATAACAGCTCCGCCTGATATTATCCCAATTTTTTTGTTCATTTTCAGCCTCGTATTAATTTAATAATTTTATTAGTTTACCATTTATTACCAAAAATATCATTTGCAAATAATTTAACAGGCAATCCGAAATTAATACCCGCACTCCAAAACAGATTTATTCCGTTCTTACTGTTAAATGTTTCAGTATTATTATAAGGAATAGCTATTTTAGTCCAAAAGGTTGTTTGATTAATATAAAATCCAAATGTACCTGTAATTAATTTAATTTTTTCTTTACAGTATCCTTTATAAATTAAATCTTGCTTGTGTAAAAGTTCAAAATTATATTCTAAGTTATACGAACTATAACCCAAACCAAATACTATGTTTCCTGAATTTCTAAATAATAATTCGACATCAAAACCTTTGAGAGAAAATTGACTGACATTATATTTAATATCGCTATTCCCAATGTTATGAATTCTACTTTTATCTATTAAATAATTGTAAGCCGGCATTGTTACTTTTAACTGGATACCCCCTACTTGGTTATCCGTAAAAAATCGTTCTGAATAATTTTTAATAGGTAAAAACAAAGCCCATCCAATACTTATATTACCAGGATAAGCCTGAAAATAGACCTTTTCATCAGTAATAATATTATTTAGTTGGCTATTCTTATGAATAAAACCACCACCGTCAGCAGTTACAAGTGGTACTATCATAAAAGAATACCATTTTTTAACTACTCCGGTCTCGTAAGCTCTTTTTTTAATTTCTTTAATCTGATTAGAGTAGTTTTCTTTTTTACTTTCTGCATTTTTGACTAAAGCGGGATATATTTCTAATTCCCGAATTTCGGATAGATCTTTAACTAGCATTAATTCATTAGGAATTATATTATCGATATCTTTCGTACACTTAAAATTACTTTTTTCTATCTTGCTTTCCCAAAAATCGTACTCCAAATATTCATATTGTATTTCGCTTATAAATTTAATATTCAACTCATCTTCTATCTCTTGTCTGTCTTTTGTATCGTAAAATAACGTAGAATAACCAATGTTTTTGTTATAAATATTATTATAAGCCTTTAATAGCTCCTTATTAAAAAGAATTGGGTTAATTAAAAAGTCTGTTACAATTACAAATTCTTTCTTCCTCTCGCTATAATACTTCCCGCCCGGTATAACACTATATGTATTATTGGCAACCTTTAGATATTCACCCAAAAAATTTTTATAATTAATAATTAATTCTTCTTTTTTGCTTTTAAAATATCCGATAAAATTATGTGTGGATTTTTGAATAAATAAGCCTGCAAGTTCAAAAACATCGTTATAAATTTTCAAATCCTTTTTTTTGGTTGCAAGTAAAACCTTATCTGCAATATATTTTTCATAAATATCAAAAAAACTAGACCTAGTATCATCAAAATCTTCCGGAAAAGATAATTCAAATAAATCATCCAATGATTTTGCTCCATTCTTGTCTAAATTATTAATTGCTTCATTTTTATTTATATATTTATTTATTGAATCAATTCTGTTTTCAATAATATTTTTCGAAAGTATATTTAAATTCTTAATATCATCATAAAGTAACAATGCTTTTTCATAGTTTTTGTTAGAATAACAACTTTCTGCTTCACTTAATAATTTTTGTTTTATTTCCGCTTCTAAAATATTTGTGTACGAATTAATTAAGTTATTGACTTCATTATTTAAATTTACAATTTGAGCATCATAATTGTTAGGGTTAAATAAAGAACATCTTATTAAAATAATGTTGCCAAATTCATCTTTTGCTATACTTCCCTTTATAATAACTTCTTGCGATTTATACAAATTAAGAACTTCTCGCTTAAGGCTCGCAGGAAAGATTGCTTGTAAATTATTATTGAGAAAAACAGAATATGTGTTGTTTTTATTTTTCGTAATATAGTTAACCTCTCCAGATACGTTAATTAGTTGCCCTATTTCAAATTCATTGTAATAAATACGATATGCGGAATAGACCCTATTATTATTTTCTTCTTGATTAAGTAAAATATATTTTTTTTCTAAATTTATTAAATTATCTTGTACGCTTTTATAATCATTAATTTTATATTTATCTTTTTTAAGTTCATTTAACAAATAATTAACTCTGTTTAAATTTAGCTCATCATCCTCATCCATTATTTTTTTTAATTCATCAATAATTTTATTATTTTCATTTATTATTGGACTATAAAACATTTGAGCATTAATGCTATTTATTATAAAAAACAATAGCAAAATTATTTGAAATTTCATAATTACACCTTAACTATCCTTTTATCAAAAATTATTTGCATTTCAAGATTTAATAATATGCCTAAAATTATTTAATCAAGTTTTATTCATACTCAACAAGTAGCTATTAAAATTTGCTTTCCTTTGCATAAATAACTCAGCACATACAATAAAATAATATAAATTTTATAAATATTTATTAAATTAAGATTAATATTTCATTAAGTCAAGCTTGCTAATAAAATATATATAATTAAAATAATATAATTAAATAGAAAAAAGAGCTATTTGTACTCGTTTTTCTATTAATACTCTAAATATGATTTATGAATATGTTACTTGTTTAAGATAATTGTTTAAATGTTTCCAAACTAATTTCTTATGATTTCTGTTTCTCATTTAAATACAAGGGGAATAGCTAATTGAACTTTTACCGGTTTACCACCTTGTTTTCCGGGTTTAAATTTAGTTTTTTTTACGGCATCCATAGCTGCTTCGTCGCAGCCTGCACCAATACCTTTCATAAGTTCAACTTTTGCAACATCGCCGTTTTCATCAATAAACGCCTTAACAAAAACACGACCTTGAACACCGGCACGCTTTGCTATTTCCGGATAAACAATACGACTTTGAATTCCTTGAATTCCGCCAATGGGCTCGGGCTGTTCTTCAACAGCTACAAAATAAACCTCTTCTTCTTTATTAGATTCGTCTTTTTGAGGGCTATAATCATCATAAACAATTTTTATATCTTTTAAATCTCGCTTATAATAAACCTTTTCCTCTTTATTAGATTCGTTATTTTTAGGGATATCACTTCCAAGAATAAGTGTTATTTTTTTTGCAGTTTGATTATTAATAAAGTTTTCTATTGTAGTTGTTTTCTTAAAGTTATTCTTTTTTAAGATATTAAGATAATCTTTAAATATGTTACTTGTTACTGAACTAGGATAATTATTTACTAAATAAGAATAAGCGTTTTTAAATCCTGTTTCTAACTTATTATTTACATAGTTAAATGCTGGGGTGTTATCCATGCCGTAAAACAAAATATCAAAATAAAAGGAAACCTTATCTTTTGCTTTTTCCTTTGCAAAATCCATTTTTACTGATTTATATATATTCTCCCACTTTATTATTCTATCTACTAATTCCTTTTCTGATATACTTAATCCTGCATCTCGACCGGCCGGATTGGCTTCTTCATTAATCAATTGACTGTAATAATTAAATATTTCATCCGATAAAAATGAATTAAAATTCTTTTTAATAAATTGATTGTTAGCCAATGTTACAAAAGTATAACCTTGCTCGTCCATATCAAGTTTAAGTGAAAATTGTACTAACTTTTTATAAAATTCAAAGTCTTTTTTTGATACTCCTTTTTGCTCCATAGAATTATTATACTCACCCTTATAATCTTGTCCCAATTCATAAAGTGCATCT
>DAINPX010000198.1:0-6153 GCA_036743235.1 Melioribacteraceae bacterium | reverse complement strand
TGTAATTATCTGCAGTAACGGTAATACTTTTACCGGTAGGTGTAAATTTAATGCTATTACCAATTAAATTGGTTAAAACTTGCATTATTAATTTTTCGTCCGCATTAATATAAAAAGTTTCGGGTATTAAGCTATTAACCGAAATGCCTTTTCGCATAGCTAAACCCGTAAGCTGGCTTATTGCGTTAGATACCAGAATTTTTAAATTTAATCTTCGTAAATCTATTGAAATACGTCCTGTTTGTAACCTGCTCCAATCCAGCAAATGGTTTACAAGTTCTAACTGTGTTTCCGCAGCATCATGTATATATGAAAGGTATTCAACTCTTTCATCTTCCGATAATTCTTTTTCATTTATCAAAATTTCCGAAAAGCCCAAAATACTTGTAAACGGGGCACGCAAATCATGCGAGATAATTGAAATAAATTTATCTTTGGCATAATTCTTTTCAATTAACATTTTGTGTTCTTCGCCCGTTACCGAATTTAAATTACCGGAAAAAGAAACATCTTTGTTAATTGTTTCTATTATTTCTACTTTACCGTTTTCGTCTCTTGTTAAGTATATTGTTTGTAAAATTTCTTTAATTATGTTATCTTTTGTGATAATTCTAAAAGAAACCTTTTTAGAATTATCTTTACTTGTAATTAATTGTGTAAGTTCTTTTTTTACCTTAAACCTATCTTCTTCGTAAATTATAGAATTTAACCCGCCCATTTCCCCTGATAATTCTTTGGCTAAAAATCCGGTAATATTAAAGACAGATTCGGAGATAAAACATGGCTTATCGGAGTCTAAATAAGTAATAGTAAAAAAATCGGAATCGCATCTTTTTACAAGTTCAATAATTCTTTTTTCAATGTCAGTCATTTTTATTTCTTTTTAATATACTACTTACAAAGATAGAAAAAATATTTTAGAATTTAAACTATATGGTTAAATCGGATAAATCGATTTTTTATTGTTAATATGAAAAAAAATAATTGTTTTCTTTTAAATAATTTGTGATTATATTAAAATTACATAAACCATTAAATTATATGAATGTTAAAAAAGCTAATAATAAATATCCGATAAAAGTATCTTTTAATATTCTTTATATCGGTTGGACTTTTGTTATTGTTATAATAGTGTATTGGTTTTATAATACAATTGTAAATGAAACATATTCACTTGCCCGTAAAGAGGCTTTTAAGGGTTATGAAAAAGATGTGATTATGAGACTGTGGGCAACTAAACACGGAGGAGTATATGTTCCGGTTGATGACAACACAAAACCAAATCCATATCTTAAAGTTGAAGAAAGAGATATTGAAACTCCTTCGGGTAAAAAATTAACTTTAATGAATCCCGCATATATTACAAGAGAAGTTCATGAAATTTATTTTAGTGAGTTGGGGATAAAAAGTCATATTACAAGTTTAAATCCTATTAGAAAAGAAAATGCTGCCGATGAATGGGAAAAGAAAGCATTGTTAAAATTTGAAAAAGGAATAAAAGAGTATTATGAAATTGATACTATAAAGGGTAAAAAATATTTTAGATATATTGCTCCGCTTATAACAACAAAAGGGTGTTTAAAATGTCATGCTGTTCAAGGATATAAAGAAGGCGATATTAGAGGAGGAATTAGCTCTTCGGTTAATTGGGAAGGGTATCAAGCATCAATTAATAAACAAACAATTAATATTTATATTGGGTCGTTAATTATTTGGCTAATAGGTTTTGTGGGGCTATTTATTGTTAAAAAACGGTTTATTATCTATATTTCTTTGCGCGATAAAGTTGAAAAAGAAATTAAAGAAAACAATAAAGAGTTAAAACAAACAAAAGAATTATTGGAAAAGAATTTAAACGAAAAGGAAATTTTAATTAATGAATTGTTTGATACAAAAGCAAAATTAGAACAAATTAATGCAGAAAAGGATAAACTTTTATCTATAATTGCTCATGATCTTCGAAGTCCTTTTCAAGGTTTTATTGGGTTAACCGAACTTATGGCAGATAATTCCGAAAATTTTTCGAGAGATGAAATGGCTGATATAAGTAAACAAGTTAATAAAAGTGCCGCAAATTTATATAAATTATTGCATAATTTGTTAGAATGGGTAAAAATACAAAAAGGGCTAATTGAATATATACCAACAAAAGTAAATTTATTAGAAGTAGTAAAACATAATATAGAGATAATAAATACCCGTTTGACCGAAAAAGATATTAATATAAATTTTGATGTTGATAACAATATTGTTGTTTTTACCGATGTAAATATGCTAAATACAATATTACGAAACTTATTATCCAACGCTGTAAAATTTAGTAATAAAGGCGGAATAATATCTGTTTTTGCAAATAATAATAAGGATGAGGTAATAATTGCTGTAAAAGATACAGGTATTGGAATGAATGAGAAAACGGTAAATGCATTATTTAAAATTGGTGAAAAAGTTGGCAGGAAAGGGACAAATGATGAAATGAGTACGGGACTTGGTTTATTATTATGCAAAGAACTTTTGGATAAATCCGGCGGTAAAATTTGGGTTAATACTAAAGAAGGTGAAGGTTCAACTTTCTATTTTTCGGTTACTAATGCAATTTAATATTTTTTTATTGAACTGAATTTCGCATGAAATTGAAATTAAATAATTCTGCAAACAGTATAAATAATATCTTCAGATTTAAAAAAATTCGTTATCGATTTATTTAACCCCGAAAAATGCTTAACTTCTTTTAATCCTGAAGTTATTAATAATTCTGACAAATATTTATGCGTGTATGGATATAAAGTAGTGGTAATTAATGAATTTTCTTTTAAATTGTTTTTATGTATTGTTAAAATATTAAAATTCATATGTAAATTTAAAAAATCATAAAACCTTATATATATTTTATCTGCATCTTCGGTTACTCCCAAAATACGATTTTTTTCTTTAAGTATTTTATTGTAATTAACAATTTGAAAAATAAATTGACCGTCTTTTTTTAATAAACTTCTAACATTATTAAAAAATAGAGAAATTCTATGTGAAGGTATATTTGCAATTGTATTACCCATTGAAATTATATAATCAAAATTATCTTCAAGGTCAATTATTTCTGCTAAGTTAATATTACAAAAGTTTACATTAACTTCATTTTTTAATGCATTTGCTTTCGCTTTATTTATCATTTCTTCACTTATATCAAATGCGGTAACGTTAAAACCTAACTTACTCAAACAAATTGAGTCTATACCTGTTCCGCAACCCACATCTGCAACTTTTGTTTTCGATTTATCCAATAACAAGTCGTAAAATTTCAATTTATTTTCCGCCGATTTTTCAAATGAAATCATATCATCATAAAAGGTAGAAGCAATATTAAAAAAATGTTCGTTTTCCATAATAATTTATAAGTTAATTTATAAAAGAATTTTAATATAATTATAAATTAATAATATAAGCAAGTGAAAAACAATTTGCCAATTAACGCCCAAAAGTGAAAGTTTTAGCAAACATTTTTCTCTTGATAATTATTTTGGTATTAAATAATCTATTTATATTTGTAAACTAAGTTTATTAAGTTGAACGGGAGTATTAAATGAAACATTTATTAATAATATTTTTATTTTTAGTTGCGGTCATTTTTGGACAAAATAGGTATATTGAGGTAAAAGACATACAATATTACTATAATAGTAACGATGAGTATGTAAAAGAAAAATGCAAATTAGATATATACTATCCTGAAGGTATTAACAATTTCAAAACTGTAATTTGGTTTCACGGAGGCGGTTTAACCGAAGGAGAAAAAGAGATTCCCGAAAGATTAAAAAATAACGGTTTTGCAATAGTAGGAGTGGGTTACAGATTATCGCCAAAAGTTGTCGCAGAAGTTTGTATTGAAGATGCGGCAGCTGCAGTAAATTGGGTTTATAAAAATATTACAAAATACGGGGGTGATACAAGTAAAATATTTCTTTCCGGTTTTTCCGCAGGTGGTTACTTAACTTTAATGTTAGGTTTGGATGAACAAAGGTTAAAAAAATACGGTTTGGATTGTAATAATTTGGCAGGGTTAATACCTTTTAGCGGGCAGTGTATTACACATTTTGCAATACGGAAAGAACGAGGGATTAAAGAATTGACGCCTATTATTGACAACTTAGCTCCTTTATTTTTTGTTCGTCAAAAAACAGCTCCAATTGTTTTGCTAACCGGTGATAGAGAAAAAGAACTATTTGGAAGGTTTGAAGAAAATGCATACTTATTACGTATGCTTAAACTTACCGGAAATATTAATTGCATTCATTACGAGTTTCAAGGATACGGACATGATATACTTGAACCCGGATATCCGATATTAATAGAACATGTTATAAATAATAAAAATTAAAAATTACTCTTATAACACTTTTATAAAAAATGCAAATTTAATAAAAGTTTATAGTATCTTTTAACCTCTCTTTGTTGTTCGGTTTATAATAAACATTATTTCCAATATAAAGAAAATTTCTAATTAGTGAGAAACAAGAAAGCCGGAATGAACAGAAAATTTAGATTTTCATGTAAAAATTTATTATTAAAAAATAGTTAACTGTTTAAAAAATAATAACTTGGCAATAATTAAAAGATTCTGATAAGTGAAAAAAATACCGGAATATTCATTAATTATATAGGCATATATTTTGATAAAATTAATAAATAAATTTTAAAAGAGGAAAAAATGAATATTTCACATATTGAGCATATTGGTATTGCCGTAAAAAATTTGGAAGAATCCATAAAGTATTATGAAAATGTTTTAGGGCTAAAATGTTATGCTGTGGAAGAAGTAAAAGACCAGAAAGTAAAAACAGCATTTTTTATGGTAGGCCAAACAAAAATAGAATTGTTGGAATCTACCGAGCCGGATGGACCAATAGGTAAGTTTATTGAAAAAAAAGGTGAAGGAATACATCATTTAGCTTTTGCAGTAGATAACGTTGCAGAAGCATTGGCTGATGTTGAACAAAAAGGAATACAATTAATAGATAAAACACCAAGAAAGGGAGCTGAAGGATTAAATATAGGTTTTTTACATCCAAAATCTACAGTAGGTGTACTAACTGAATTATGTTCAAAATAAATTAAAATTCTTTTAGAATTAAAAGGAACTAACTAAAAATGGCAATTCAAGAAAAAATTAAAGAATTAATGGATATGCGGGCAAAAGCCCGTTTAGGCGGCGGTGAAAAAAGGATAGAATCACAACATCAAAAAGGGAAATATACCGCTCGCGAACGTATAGACATGCTGTTAGACGAAGGCAGTTTTGAAGAGTTTGATATGTTTGTATCGCACCGTACGGTAGATTTTGGTCTAGATAAACAAACGTATTTATCGGATGGAGTTGTTACCGGTTACGGAACAATAGACGGACGTTTAGTATATGTATTTTCGCAAGATTTTACAGTATTTGGCGGTTCACTTTCCGAAATGTATGCCCAAAAAATTTGTAAAGTTATGGATAAAGCCATGAAAGTGGGTGCACCCGTAATTGGTATAAACGATAGCGGTGGTGCACGTATTCAAGAAGGTGTTAAAAGTTTAGGTGGATATGCCGAAATTTTTGAAAGAAACATTTTGGCAAGTGGTGTAATTCCACAAATATCTGCAATATTCGGTCCTTGTGCCGGTGGCGCGGTTTACTCACCTGCATTAACCGATTTCACGATAATGACCAAGAACACAAGTTATATGTTTGTAACAGGTCCAAAAGTTGTTAAAACAGTAACCGGCGAAGTTGTTACAGATGAAGAATTAGGCGGTGCAATGGTACATGCTACAAAATCGGGAGTTACACATTTTGTTGCCGATGACGAAAGCGAAGGAATATTACTGATAAGAAAACTATTAAGTTATATGCCGCAAAACAATTTGGAAGATCCTCCGTTAGCACCTTGTGATGATCCAATAGATAGATTGGATGATGCATTAAACGAAATTATTCCCGAAAATCCTAATAAGCCGTATGATGTTAAAGATGTTATTCACTCAGTTGTAGATTATAACGAGTTTTTGGAAGTACAAAGACATTATGCCCCTAATATTATTACCGGTTTTGCCAGATTTAACGGAATTAGTGTTGGTATAATAGCAAATCAACCAAGCTTTTTAGCAGGAGTATTAGAT
>DAINPX010000197.1:0-6178 GCA_036743235.1 Melioribacteraceae bacterium | reverse complement strand
CTTCTACCTTCATTTAAGTTTGTTGTAACCGTTGTACTTGATGCACCGGGGTCGTAAACTTGATCTATACTTGTAAAATGCAGGTTATCTAAAAACATTGTGCGTAATAAATTTGCACGCTGCCAGTCTGTAGGTGTTCCTTCGTCACTTGCAACTCCCATTCCTTTTAAATACCAACCTGCATTTGCACCTGTAAAAGGTTCGTCTTCATATTTTCTTATTTTTTCAAAAATGTAAGCTAAGTTTGTTGCAGATTTTGGAGAAATTCTACTGATAAAAGCATCCGGATAAGCATCGGTTCCCGATAACTTTACATAACAAGGATCTGACGGAGCCGATTCGTACTGTCCTAAAAGATAAGGTATTTCTGCTGCTTCTCCAACAAGAATTATATAAGTAACACCTTCAGTACTATTATATAAATTTTGAATATAAGTTTTAATTGCTGCAGCTCCCGACCCTGTTTCGGTTGGGTATTTTGCCTTTAAAGTAGGTATGCCTTTACTTACTTTCCAATTGTAAAATGAGGAAACTTCATTTTCATAGTTTTGTGCATATATTATTAATAACCTTCCCGGTTCCGGAATAAAGTTATATCTTAATCCTTTTGCTCCGTAATTTGCAAATAAAGTTGAATAAATATCATCATACTCTTTACTTACGCCGTTAAAAGGTTTATCTCTTAATAATGGGTTCTCGGCTTTTACATTATTATCGTTTAAAATATCAACAATTAAACGAGTGCAAATTTTCAATTCTTTAGTAATAGGATTGTATTGTATCGGATTAAATTGCATAGTAACACCGCGTAAATCTCTTACAATATATGGTGTGCTTAAGTTAAAGTTTGTTGCCGGATAAAAAACATTTTGTTCAAATATTCTTGAAAAATTATAAGGTACTGTTAAAGGGTCAATATTTCTTGTAAAATGACCTTTTGAAGGAGCTAACGAGCCTATTTTTCTTGTTTCATATTCTGCAGAAACTATACGATAAGTAACCCCTTTTTCATCGGATATAACTATACTTTTACGAAATATCGGTAAATCGGGAGCTCCTTTTTCCATTAATTGATTAGCGTTATCGGCATTAATTGTAACAAATTCCTTGCCGCTTATAAGTACTTTTTCAAAATTAAACGAATTAAAATTAAATTCTACTCTTGTTCCTGAATTATCGACAGAAACCAAATTTAAATTAACTCCGCTTTTCCCATCCTTTAAAACCACACTCTCGGCATTTAAAGAAGATAAACAAATTAATGAAATAACAAGAAGATTTACAAGAATCTTGCTTATTATTTTTTTGTAAAGATGTGACATAAACTACCTATGGTTTTTTGTATAAATATGTAATATGTAAACGTTTAATATAAGATATTTCTATCTAATATATAAATTAAATTTAAAAAATAATAGGTTACGAATTGGAATAAAATAAAATATTGTTATTTAATATTTGGGTTAAAATCCTTCTAATTAAGGAAAAAATATAATACAATAAACTACCAAAAAATTTCAATTAATTTAATAATAGGTCTGCAAATGTTTGATTTCTTTTCTGCTAATTAGTTATTGGAATTTATGATTGCAATATTAATTAAGTTAATTTGACAAAAAATATTATTAAATAATTTTTCTTTAATCTCCAAAAATATACGAATTAAAGGACTTGTTAAGAGTAAAATAGTATGTAATAATTATTGAGAATTAATTTTATTTTGTTGATTTAAGAAATGTTAAAAATTACTCATCTAATTGTTTACGTAGCTCTGCAATTTGTTCGTTTTTCCAAATAATCATTTCTTCTAAAATAAAAAACCGATAATTTCGTAATAATAATTGTTTATAATTTGCTGCCGATATATTTTGTTGGGTCAATTCCACGCTGTTTTCATTATCCGAAAAGTATTCTTCCAAATCAGTACTAATTTCGTAAACAAGATCGTTTATTTTACCCAAACACTCTTCTAAATAGCTTATTCTATCTTCTAATGAATCCATTTCTAAAATAATATTTCTGATATTGCTTATATCAAAATTATTTATTTCTTTCATTGTTTCTTCTTCAAGATTAAATGTCTTTTTAATCATAATGCATATCTTCTTGGTTATTAGCAAATTTAATGCAATTTATTACTGTAAAATAATAAAAAAATAAACAAATGTTATAATAATTTTCAATTAACTTGATTTTTAAATATTTTTTTCGGATAATTATTTAAACAATAGGAGTATGTTATGAATTCTATTAATGATAACGTAAGCCAAAAAAAAGAGATACGAGGGATGATTTATGTTGAAGGCGGATTGTTTGATATGGGAAGCAATGACGGAGAATTGGATGAGTTACCCGTTCATAAAGTATTTGTAAATAGTTTTTGGATGGATAAAAATCTTGTTTCGGTTAAAGAATATTTTCTGTTTTGCAAAAGTATTGGTAAAGATTTCCCTAATCAACCGGATTGGGAATTTAATGAACTGCTGCCGGTAGTAAATGTTTCTTGGAATGATGCATTGGAGTATGCAAAGTGGGTTGGTAAACGCTTACCTTGGGAAGCCGAATGGGAGTTTGCATCCAAAGCCGGTGTTAAATGTGCTCAATTTAAATTTAGCGGGAGTGATTACCCGGACGAAATTGCGTGGTATTCAAAAAATTGTGAATCACCCATGCCAATTGGCACAAAAAAACCAAATTGTTTAGGCATTAATGATTTATCAGGAAATGTTTGGGAATGGACAAACGACTGGTATGATCCTGAATATTATAATATTAGAGTTGAAAACAATCCACATGGACCGGTAAGCGGTAGCGAAAAAGTATTACGCGGAGGTTCATTCTTTAACGATAGTTATTTATTACGTAATACAAACCGCCATAAAATGTCTCCCAAAAAATGGAATAGTATGACAGGATTTAGGTGTGTTAAAAGCTTTTAAAAATTGATTATTGAACCAAGAATGACAGGAGAAAAGAAGGAGAATCAGGAGAAAATACCTAATAACTTGAATTATTTTGTCTAACATCTTTTATCTAATGTCTTAAATATTTTAGCACATAAGTGGCTAAATATAATGTCGCCCCTACAGGGCTTGGTTCTGCATCATTACTTCGGTTATAATAATATCGACTCTCCGAGTCTAAAAAAAAATTATATTATTTAATAATTCATTTACCTAAACATTAAAAATATTTAACCTTAATCACTTAACATCTAACATTGCTTTTAGAACCAAGAATGACAGGAGAAAAGAAGGAGAAACAGAAGAAAACCCCCTCAAGTTTGAGGTTGGCTTCCTGTCCTTCCGTTTTTTTCCTGTTACTCTTGGTTCAGAAAAGAATTGGGACTCGCATTATGCAATTGTAAAACTACTTTTTAATATTATTTATTTAAAGTTAAACTCTTAACTTTTAATATTTTAATTGTATAATTTTCGGCTAAAAAGTAAAAAAATCACTTGACTTTAAATAAACATTTTATCATTTTGAACATATCAAAAATTTCAAACGTAAAAAATTATGTCAACAGACGAAAAAGTTAAAAAAGAGATAATTAAAAACTTTGGTTATGCATATCGAGCATTTGGGTTAAATAAACTTATGGGGTCGGTTGTAGCATTATTATTATGCAGCAACGAACCATTGTCGTTGGATGAAATAGCTAAAACTTTGGCAAGAAGTAAAGGACCAATAAGTCAAATAACAAGAAGATTGCGAGATAAAAATTTAATAAGAAGAGTATGGCATCCTACAAGCCGTAAAGATTTTTATGAAATACAGCCCGAGATATTTGAAAATGCTTTTAGAAATAACTATGAATTAATTAAATCGAACACAAGATTAGCCAAACAGTTAAACTTTTTAGTAAATGAAGTGAGCGATAAACACGATTTTTTAAGCAATAGATTGGAAGAAATGCAAATGTTTTACGAAATAATGGAAAAACATTATCAAAACTTTTTAGACGAATGGACTATTGCACGGTTAAAATTATTAAACACTAAAGAAAACAAGTAGGTTTTCTTTGTTATTAACGTTTGAAAAATTTCAAATATAAAAAATAATGGAGAATAATTATGAAAAGATTAGAAAACAAAGTAGCTGTAATTACGGGAGGTGCTTCAGGAATTGGAAAAGCAGCTGTTGTTAAATTTGTTGAGGAAGGGTCTTCGGTTGCAATATGGGATATGGATGAAACAAAAGGAAATACACTTGCTTTAGAGATAAATGAAAAAGGAGGTAAAGCAAAATTTTACAAAGTTAACGTTGCTAATTTTGAAGATGTTACCGAAAATGCAAAAAATGTTTTAAATGATTTTGGCAAAGTTGATATTTTAATTAACAATGCAGGCATTACAAGAGATGCTTCGTTAAAAAAAATGACTACTGCACAATGGCAACAAGTTATTGATGTTAATTTAACAGGTGTATTTAACTGTACTAAAATATTTGCCGATTTAATGGTAGAACAAAAATCCGGTAGAATTATTAATACTTCTTCGGTTGTTGGTTTATACGGCAATTTTGGACAAACAAATTATGTTGCTACTAAATCCGGAGTAATAGGAATGACGAAAGTTTGGGCACGAGAACTTGGTAGAAAAGGGGTTAACGTAAATGCAGTTGCACCGGGCTTTATTGAAACCGAGATGGTAAAACTTATGCCGGAAAATGTATTAGCAGGTATGAGAGAAAAAACTCCGCTTGGCAGACTTGGTCAACCGGAAGATATAGCAAATGCATATTTATTTTTGGCAAGTAACGAAGCAAGTTTTATTAACGGAACTGTTTTAAGTGTAGATGGCGGATTGGTGATTTAGTATGAGAAATGCGTTTATTAAATCGGTTGGTGCTTATGTACCCGAAAGAATAATTACAAATAAGTATTTTAACGAAATATTAAATGAAGATGTTGATACTTGGTTGGTTACCAACTTAACTATAAAAGAAAGAAGATGGTGTGCCGATAACGAATCTACTGCCGATTTGTGTGTTAATGCAGCAAATGTTGCGCTGAAGCGAGCAAACCTAAATGCGGAAGAATTGGATTTAATTATAATTTCTACAGATACCCCCGAGTTTATTTCTCCTTCAACCGCTTCTGTGGTTCAGCATAGAATTAATGCCGTAAAATCCGGTACTTTTGATTTAAATACTGCGTGTGCGGGTTTTGTTACCGCTTTAGATGTGGCATGTAAATATATAATTGCAGATAAACGCCACAATAACATTCTTGTTATAGGTGCATATGCAATGAGTAAATATCTCGACTTATACGATAAAAAAACGGTTACTTTATTTGCTGATGGTGCAGGTGCAGTTATAGTATCCTCAACCAACGAACAAAGAGGTTTTTTAGCAAGCCGATTACATACCGAAGGTGTTTATAACAGCTGGATGGGGATATATGCCGGCGGAACAAATAAACCGATTAATGAAGAAGTAATACAAAACAAAGACCATTTGTTGAAATTTGTTAGAAAGTTTCCAAAAGAAATTAATCCTATTATGTGGTCAAAAATGATTACCGAACTATCCGAACAAACCCAAATTCCCGTTATGCAATTTAATCATTATTTTATGACTCAAATAAACATAAACGGAATTTGGGAAACAATGGATAAACTGGAAGTACCGAGAGAGCGTGCACACGCTATTATGGAAAAATATGCTTATACGGGTTCTGCCTGCATTCCAATGGCATTAAACGATGCTTACGAAAAAGGGAAGTTAAATATAGGCGATAAAATAATATTTATGGGTAGCGGCGGCGGTTTGGCTTTTGCTTCTGCTGCATTTATTTGGTAGAACGGTGAACTTATGACAGGTGAAGTTTCAAATAATTTAATTTTTGCCACGTGGATTTTAATAGTGCTTTACGCAGCGGTAATTTTATTTTTTGTTATACGCGGAGCATTAAAAATTAAAAATATTTCGGATTATGCGGTAGGAAGTATTAATTTTTCTCCGTTTACGGTAGGTTTATCGCTGGCAGCTTCTATGACAAGCGCTGCAACATTTATTATTAATCCGGGGTTTATAGCATATTACGGTATTAGTGCGGTAATTTCGTTTGCATTTGTTTTACCTATTGCATCATTATTTTCGTTAGTATTTTTAACAAAAAAATTTAGAACACACGGTAAAACGGTAAAAGCATTAACATTGGCACAATGGA
>DAINPX010000196.1:0-6205 GCA_036743235.1 Melioribacteraceae bacterium | reverse complement strand
AATAATGCTTATCTTTATCAAAAATAAAATATAACCACATTTTTATTAATTGCATTATCACATAAAAAAAAAGCCTACCTCAGTAATTTGAGATAGGCTTAATAAATATCACTAATCTAATATTATTTTGCGTAGCTAATTTTTCTTACTTCTCTAATAACCGTAACTTTAATTTGTCCCGGATATTCCATCTCTTCTTGAATCTTTTGAGCAATATCGTAAGCTAATTGATCTGCAATTGCATCATCAATTTTATCGGGTTCAACTACAACTCTAATCTCTCTACCTGCTTGAATTGCATAGGTTTTAGCAACACCCTCAAACGATTTTGCAAGCGTCTCAAGATTTTCTAAACGCTTAACATAACTTTCAAGGGGTTCACGTCTTGCACCGGGTCTTGCACCGCTAATAGCATCTGCAGCCTGAACTAATGCAGAAATAGGATGTTCCATTTCAATATCTTCATGGTGCGAACCGACAGCGTTAACTACAATAGGATGTTCTTTATATTTTTTGGTTAATTCATAACCTAATAAAGCATGGGGTCCTTCAACAGCTTTATCTAAAGTTTTACCTATATCGTGCAATAGTCCTGCTTTTTTGGCAATTACCGGATCAAGTCCAACTTCACTTGCCAATACACCGGTTAAGTATGCTACTTCTATACTATGCTGTAATAAGTTTTGACCGTAACTGCTGCGGTATTTCATTTTACCCACATACTTAACAA
Organism: Melioribacteraceae bacterium; assembly: GCA_036743235.1. Lineage (GTDB taxonomy): Bacteria > Bacteroidota > Ignavibacteria > Ignavibacteriales > Melioribacteraceae > JAEXOD01. Next base: position 5,475 of record DAINPX010000196.1, on the reverse strand, counting down.
GTTCCGGATGCATGCCGTGTAAACCTAACTGAATTAAAGTATTTTCCCCTTCTCTTTGAATTTCTTCTTCCAATTCGCTTTGCACTTTTTGAACAACCTCTTCAATACGTGCAGGGTGAATACGACCATCAGATATTAAACGTTCTAACGAAATTCTGGCAATTTCTCTTCTAAATTGGTCAAATGCCGAAAGAATAACCGCTTCGGGAGTATCATCCACAATAACATCGACACCCGTTGCAGCTTCAAATGCTCGTATGTTTCTGCCTTCTCTTCCAATAATTCTTCCTTTCATTTCATCATTCTGAATTTGAACAACCGAAACGGTTGACTCAACCGAATGGTCAACGGCAGTACGTTGAATTGCTTGAACAACTATTTTTTGAGCTTCTTTTTTAGCTTCTAATTTATAGTTATCTCTAATATCTTTAAGTTGTTGGGCTGCTTCTGCTTTAGCTTTATTAAGCATGCTATCAATCAACATTTTTTTTGCATCTTCTGCGGTTAAAGAAGCAATTTTTTCAAGTTTTTCGGTTTGTTCTTTAATCTTTTCGTCAAGAATAACGTGTTTTTGTTCTAAATCTTCACGTTTTTTTAACAAATCCGTTTCAAACTTTTGATTTTCTTTTTCTTTTGCTGCCGCTTGCTCAAACTTTTTATCCGCTGCCTCTTCTTTCTTTTCAACCTGTCGTTCTAAATTAGATAGTTTTTGTTTTCGTTGGTTAACGTCATTGTCAAATTCTTGCTTTTTCTTTAACCATTCGTCTTTAACTTCCAATAATTTTTCTTTTTTAATATTTTTTGCTTCTTTTTCGGCATCATCAACTATTTGTTTTGCACGTATTTCAGCTGATTTAATATTGTTTGGACCAATCTTAGAACCTAAAACCCAACCAATAGCCAAAAAAGCAATTGCAACTACCACTATAACAATAATAAATACTATATCCATTTTATTCCTCCATAAAACATATTTTATGCCGTACCAACCAAAAATACAAACTAAAAGAACCCGAGCCACACAGTGTGGGAATTTGCCCGATGCTTTTCACTTCCAAGTTGCCGTTAGGCAAACCCAAATGGGAGCTGGCCTGTAAACGCACCGCAAGTCAAAAACCCTTATGGTTTTATATTAACAGTTCCTTATTAAGTATTTTGGAGGTACGGCTTAATCTTTTTTACGAGGTTTCAGGAATATTATTAGACTCGGTAAGTAGAAGCTTAATTTTCTTTATTCTATCGATCGCCTGTACCTTGAACTCTCTATACTCATTTTTTTCAACGAACAAGTCATAAGCAATATTAAGAGCAGATATTACCGCTATTGTTTCTCTTGGTTGATCAGACAGATCTTTTAATGTATCTTCAAATATATTATTTACATATTTAGTTAGTTCTAACGCTATCTCTTCATTTTCTACTAATAAAGCGTATTCTTTTCCAAATATATTAACTTTAAGCTTTTTCTTATTAGTCATTTTATCCTGAACCGCGTACGTCCAATTTGTTTAAGAACTTAAGTGGTTATCCACTTTTTGTATCAAATCATCAATTCGTTTACGTAACTTCGTCTTTTCCTCAAGCCCGCTAAATAAATCTTCCATATACTGACCGCTTACATAATCTCCGGTTCTAAGTTTTTCTTCAAGTTCTTCAACTCTATTTTTTAACAACATATTTTCTTTTTCCAATTCACTTAAACGCGTCTTATTTTCTTCTTTAAACCTTTTAAGTTCTTCGTATTTTCTCTTAAAAAAATACAGTTGTTTTTCTAAAGCCGTTAACTCGTCAAAAAAAGATTCGTATTTGGTAGCTTCGGGCAATTTATTTTCCTCTTAACTCAGCATTAAATTCTTTTTTTACAAATTCTATTGTTTTCCAAAAATCTTTTTCTACTTCTTCTTCGGTTAAAGTTCTTTCTTCGTTGTAATACTCTAATTGAAATGCCAAACTTCTTTTATTTTCGCCTAAAGTATCACTCTCAAATATATCAAACAACTTAACATCCCTTAAAAGTTTCGAACTACCTTTAAATATTGTTTCTATAATTGCAATATATTCAATATTTTTCTCTAGTACAAATGCAAAATCTCTAAAAACTGACGGAAATTTATTCAATTCTTTGAAATTTCTTCCTTTTTTATTTATGTTTTTGATAAAATCAAGATTTAACTCAAAACTAAATAACTCTTGATCTATTTCAAACATATGTAAAATTTCTTTTTTTACTTTTCCGCCTATCCCTAATACCTTTCCGTTTACCTCAATTTTAAATCCGTACTCCCAATTTATTTCGTTAGTAAAATAATACAAATCATTTTTGAAAATATCAAGTGAAATTTTCGAAAATATTTGTTTTACATACCCTTTTAAGTCAAAAATATCATAATTTTTATCTTTTGAGTACCAAACCGAGTCTAAACTTTTACCGGTTATTAATAAATTTAGTTTATCATATTCGGTAAAGTCGCTAAACTCTTTTAACTCGCCATCATGTAAACGTTCAAACACGTGTCCTATTTCAAATAATTTTAAGTTTTTCTGTCTAACTTTTAAATTGTTAGAAACCGTCATCAAACCACCCGGCAACAATGTAGGACGTAAATGAGACATCTCGGCACTTAACGGATTAAACATTTTTATTGCCTTTCCAAATTTATTTGCCGTTGTTTCGTTTAATAAACTATTTGTTACTATTTCGTAAAAACCTGCACCACACATTAAAGTTCGCAGTTCATCGTTATATGCCGATTGGTCGATCTTTTCATCTAAAATAACACTAATTTTTTCAATTGTCGGTATATTGTCATAACCGTAAATTCTTCCAACCTCTTCAATTAAATCTATTTCTCTTTCAACATCAGGTCTAAATGTAGGAATTTCAACCGTAATTTTATCATCTGATTTTTCTAGTATATTAAAACCTAATTTTGTTAGAATAGAATCTGCTCTTTCTTTTTCTATATTAAAACCCAAAACTTTGTTTAACCTTTCATATCTTAAAAAAGTGCTCTTAGGCTCTATTTTATTAGGATAAACATCTATTACACCGTCTAATATTGTTCCACCTGCAACTTGTTGTATTAAATATGCGGCTCTTTCCGCAGCATAACGTGTTATATTAGGGTCGCAACCTCTTTCAAATCTATATGATGAATCGCTGGATAATCCAAGTTTTTTGCTTGTTTTTCTAATAGAAGAAGGATTAAAATAAGCACTTTCTATTAAAACATCAGTAGTAGTTAAAGTAACTTCGCTATTTTCTCCTCCCATAACGCCTGCAACTGCAACCGGTTTCCCTTTATCGCAAATTAATAAATCATTTGGTAATAAATTTCTTTCTTTACTATCTAATGTAACAATTTTATTTATATTACCCGCTCTTCTTACAATTATCGTTTTTTCTTCAAGCATTTTTAAATCAAATGCATGCAATGGTTGTCCTATTTCATACAAAATATAATTAGTAACATCAACAACATTATTGATGGGACGTAAACCAACCGCTTTTAATCTTCTTTTTAACCAATCCGGAGATTCTTTGATTGTAATTCCTTCAACAACTTTAGCAACGTAACGTGGGCATAAATCCTCATCTTGTATAATTACATGTGCAACATCAGATGTTTTTTTGCCACATTCGGGTATCTCAAACTTTGGTTTTTTAAATTCTAAGTTATATAAAGATGCTAAATCTCTGGCAACTCCAAAATGGCTTAAAGCATCGCTTCTGTTTGGAGTAATAGATATTTCAATTTCCACATCGCCAATACCCAAAGCTTCGGCAATAGGCATATCTAAAACAGAATCTTCGCTTAAAACCATAATACCGCTATGGTCATCGCTTAAGCCGAGTTCGTCTTCGGCACAAATCATACCAAATGATTCTTGACCGCGAATTTTGGCTTTTTTAATTTCAAAATTTCCGTTAGGGATAATAGCACCTATCTTGGCAAAAGCAACTTTTTGACCGGCAGCAACATTTGGAGCACCACAAACAACAGTAAAATCTTCTTTACCATTGGTTACAATGCAAACACTAAGTTTATCGGCATTTGGATGTTTAGCACATTCTTTAACATAACCAACAACAATATTATTATATTTGGCATTATTATCTACCAACTCTTCTACTTCTAAGCCGCATTTAGATAATTTTTCGGCAATTTCGGTAGCCGGTATATTTTTTATATCTATATAATCATTTAACCAATTTAGCGAAACTTTCAAAGTTAATTCTCCTAATTAAAATTGCTTTAAAAAGCGAAGATCGTTATCAAATAAAGTTCTTATATCAGAAATACCATATTTACGTAATGTCATTCTTTCTACACCCATTCCAAATGCATACCCCGTATAAATTTCGGGATCTATACCAACATTAATCAAAACGTTTGGGTCAACCATTCCGCAACCCAATATTTCTAACCAACGCCCTTCTTTTCCTTTTGGTTGCCACCAAATATCCATTTCGGCACTTGGTTCTGTAAATGGGAAAAAACTGGGACGAAATCTATATACTAAATCCTGACCATACAATTGTTTGGCAAAATAAACCAAAGTACCTTTAAGTTCTGTAAATGTAACATCTTTATCTATATATAATCCTTCTACTTGATGAAACAAACAATAACTTTTAGCACTTACGGCTTCATTTCTATAAACTTTACCGGGCATAATTGCACGTAAAGGAGGTTTTTTATTTTGCATTAATCGTATTTGAACAGGCGATGTATGTGTTCTTAATAAAAAATTTTCGTTAATAAAAAAAGTATCCTGCATATCTCTTGCCGGATGATCATCGGGAAAATTTAATGCAGTAAAATTATTATAATCCGATTCAAGTTCCGGTCCTTCGTAAACAGAAAACCCAAGACTTTTAAAAATTGATTTAATTTGATTAAGCGTTTGAATAAGAATATGTGGGCTGCCGTAATCTTTTTCATATTCCGGTAGTGATAAATCAATTTTTGCACCGTATGACTCGGCATTGGCTTCAAGCTTTGTTTTTAGCTCATCAAAACTTGTATTGCAATTATTTTTTAAGTTGTTAAGAAGTTTTCCCACTTCTCTTTTAACTTCGTTAGATACTTCTTTAAACTCTTCAAACAATTGTGAAATAATTCCTTTTCGGCTTAAAAACTTGATTCTAAAGTCCTCAAGTTTTTTTAAATCGTTAACAAGAATTATTTCATTATTAAAATCTTTTTCAGCTTGTAAAATCTTTTCTCGCATTATAATCTCGGCAGATATTTAAAATAAATATACCCCTAATCGGGAAAAAAGTAAAAAAATTACTGCCGATTAGGGGTAAAAAATTAGTTCATTACAAATTTTACTATATCTGTAAAAGCATTAGGATTTTCAGTAGCTAAATTAGCAAGAACTTTACGGTTAATTTCCAAACCTTTTTTATACATAGCATCAATTAATTTGCTATAGGTTGTGCCGTTTAATCTTGCAGCAGCATTAATT
>DAINPX010000195.1:0-6223 GCA_036743235.1 Melioribacteraceae bacterium | reverse complement strand
GAGTTAATAATAACGCCACGATGCTACTTTCAATTAAAACGACAATTGGAACCTGTAGGTTGTATAAAGAAGGAGTTAATAAAACTCCATCTACACCCCACAAAGCTGCAGAAATAATTACGGCTAATATAGAATATTTTTTCATATCACAAATAATTAAAAGTACAAATATAATAAATATATCTTGTTTAATTGATGTGCTCTACATCAACATCAAATTTAATAATTTGTTTTTATTAAATACATCCATTATATTTAAAAAATAAAATATTATGGTGAGTGTTGAATAAATTCGTAATATTAACTATTGTATTATTCTCTTCTACTATATTAATACAAGGACAAATATATCCTTATTGGTTTATTAATCAAGGTGAGATAAATTGCTGCAATTATTCGGTTGGGTTAGCCAAATTAGGATATTATGTTGATTCCGCATTTATCAACGCAAAACGTGAAGCAATTTTGAATTACATTAGGTATAGCGAAACAAAAATAAGCGGTGGACAAGCATTTTGGAATACTGAAGCAGGTAAATACTTTCTTTCTAATAGGTATAGAGAAGAGATTGATACAAATAAATATTTTGCTTTAAAATCCGAATTTAAGACTATTGACTCGGTTATTTGCAAAGATTTTGTAGCAGTTTTAATATCAAAAGATGATTGTAACGATAATATAATATTAAAAAGAATTAACATTGATGAAATAAAACCTGATTGGGTAATAAATTTTCCAAATGACCAAAATTATTATTATGATATTGGATGTTCTCAATACTATTTTTACGAGCTAAGTTCATGGTTAACTGCCGAAAAACAAGCTCGCTTTGGTATTGCAAAACAATTAGGAATTAATATTAAGAGCTTACAAAAAGTTGACGAATTAGAGGGGCAAGAAATTCAGAATGATGAATATTCTGTAAATATTAAAAACATGGAAGTTGTTAGTAGATATAAAGATAATATAAATAAAATATTTTATGTTTTATTACGTGCAAAGATAAAACAATAAAAATGAGGAGACAATGAAAAAATATATTTTTTTATTAGTAGTAATGTTCACATTTTTTAACTATAGTTTTGTAAAAGCACAAGACGATGAATATCAGAAGTGGTTAAAAGAAGAACAACAAAAAATTGATAATTTTATGTCGGAAGAAGATAAAAAATTTAAGGATTTTTTGGAACAAGAATGGAAAGCATTTAAAATGTTTCAAGGAGTTAAATTTGATGAAAAGCCAAAAGTATTAAAACCACCGGTTTTTGAAAACGACGCCGATAACAATAAAAATCAAAAACCAAAAAAGGATGAAGATAAAGTTACTATAGGAAAAGTTGATAATAAAACCGATACTAAAAAACCGATTTTGAAGGAAAATGCAAATCCTTTTAAAGATGATGATAATAAATTAAAAGAAAGTGAAGTAAGTAAAAAAATAGAAGAAAGTAAAGAAATTGGCGAACAAAAGAGCATTGCTAAAACTACTGAATCAAAATTGGAAGAATCAACAAAAATAAATATTCCTGTTACCGAAAAAACGCCACAAATAATTGATAAGAAACCGGAGATAACCAAAAACCCGGAAATTACGGATGAACCGATTAAAAAAGTTGACGAAAATAAGCCAATACCAATTGTGACGAAAACAAATGTTGATATGAATAAAAATGATCTTAATGCTGTTTTTGATTATTTTGGTACGGAAATAAAAATTGCTTATTCAAAAGATATGAAGGTTACAGTATCCAAAAACGCTGATAATAAGTCAATAAGTAAGTTTTGGGAAGAAATGAGTAAAAAAAACTTATCTGATTTGCTTTCTCAACTATCTTTATATAAAACTAACGTTAGCTTAAATGATTGGGGCTACTCAATATTGTTAAATAGCATGGCAAAACAATTATATGGGAATGATAGAAATTCGAGATACTGTTTTATTTGGTATGTTTTAAACAAATCGGGTTATAAATGCAGAATAGGTTTTATTGATAAAAATATTGTACTTTTTATTCCTTCAAAAACTAAAATATTCGGAATACCATATTTTACAAGTTCGGATACTAAAGAAAGGCTATATGTTATTAATTTTGATAATTTAAGCGGAAACTTAGACGGTTCAATATATACTTATGACGGAGACTACCCCGATGCAAAAAAAATAGTTGATATGAATATTGAAAATTCTCCTAAAATATTGTTAAAGGAAAAAGTAAGAACGGTAAATTTTAAGTATAAAGGCACTGATTATGTTATTAATGCTAAATATAATAATAACTTAGTAAAATATTATGAATTCTATCCTTATACAGATTTAAGTGTTTATTTTAATTATAGAATAAGCGATGATACAAAAAACACTTTGTTAAATTCTTTACGCCCATTAATTGAAGGAAGAAGTAAACCGGATGCAGCAAATATTTTATTAAGATTTGTTCAAATAGGGTTTGAATATCAAACGGATGACCAGCAATTTGGAAGAGAAAAACCTTTGTTTATTGAAGAGATTATGAATTATCCTGCATGCGATTGTGAAGATAGATCTATACTATATTCGTTTTTAGTAAAAGAATTATTAGGTTTATCAGTAATAGGAGTTGATTATCCCGGACATGTGGCAACTGCTGTAAAGTTTGATGTTGATGTACCCGGAGATTATGTGATGTATAAAAATCAAAAATATGTTATTTGCGATCCGACTTATATAAATGCTTATATCGGTATGGCTATGCCACAATTTAAAGACGGTAAATATGAAAATTTGATAGATATAAAGAACTAAAATGAAATTTAAGAAATTTTATAAAACAAAACGTTTTTATTTATTATTTAGTTTAACCACTACTTTTATTATTGTTTTTGCTATTCAATTGTTTGGCATATTGGATTCGATAGAGTTAACAACAATAGACATACGAAATAATTTTGCAGCCGGCATTTTTAAAGCGGATACCAATATTGTTATGGTAACTATTGATGATAATAGTCTAAAATTTTTTGAGAATAATGAAGTAAGTTGGCCATTCCCACGAGAGTTTTATGCACAGGTAAATAATTTTTTAACATTTGCCGGTGCAAAAGCAATTATTTTTGATATACATCTTTCAAGCAAGGAGATTGAACGACTTGATGTTGACCCCGAGGAAAGTGAATATAAATTTATTGAATCAATAAAAAGGAACGGTAAAGTATATTTAATTGCAGGTTTAACACAAAAAAAGGGACGTAGCGAAAAAGGAAATGAGTTATTACAAAAGTTTATTTTTAAAAATAATATTGATTTGCATATTAATAGTTATTCAGAATTAGAGGCTCCGCTTATAACGTTTCAAGAAGGAGCTGCCGGTGTTGGAATAGTTACTTTAGTAACAGATAATGATAATATAATAAGAAGAATTCCTTTGTTATTTAAATATAACGATATTATATTACCTCAAATATCGTATCTTGTATATTCAGAGCTAAACCATAATAATATTAATGATGCAAATAAATTATTAAATTTGCCGATTGATAAAAATGGTAATATTATTATCCGGTGGTATGGCGGAGGTGGTGTAACCGGAAATATATTTAATTATTATTCGATTAAAGATTTAATAATCTCCGGTTATCGTTTATCTCAAAATGAAGAGACAGTTATTAATCCCAATATATTCAAAGATAAAATAGTATTTGTTGGGGGAACTGCTCATGGTTTAGGAGACTTTAAGTCAGTAGCAATTAATAGTGAAGAACCGTATCCGGGTATGGAAATACACGCCACTCTTTTAAGTAATTTATTAAATAGACATTTTATTACTTCTGCCAGTTTTTTAATTAACTTACTTTTTTTATTATTCGTTTGTTTAACTATTCCGGCAACACTAATATTTATTAAAAAAGTATATATTTCGCTTCCTATTTATATTTTATTGGGTTGTTTTATTACTTATGTAAATATTTATATTTATGCTAAGCATGGGTATTATTTAAATTTTGTTTATCCGGAGTTAGCAATTATTTTAGGCTTTTTAATTACTGCATTGGTCTTATACATTTCTGAAGGAAAACAAAAAAATGAGATTAGAAAGACTTTTAATAGATATATGAGCCCAATGGTAATTGAAGAAATATTAAGAAATCCCGATTCAATTGAATTAGGAGGACGCGAAGTTTTTGCAACGGTATTTTTTAGTGATATAAAAGAATTTACAAATATTAGCGAAAGATATACACCTTCGGAATTGGTAAAGCATTTAAACGAATACTTTAGCAATGCAAGCAGTATTATTTTAGAGCAAAAAGCAATGTTAGATAAATATATTGGTGATGCTATTATGGCTGTATTTGGTGCTCCTGTTTATCAAGAAAATCATGCAATTGCCGCATGTAAAGCAGCGTTAAAAATTCAAAATCAGTTGGATATTTTATATAGCAATGTTTCAGAAAATAAACCAAAGTTTATTACACGAATGGGATTAAACTCGGGCAAAATGATTATAGGAAATATAGGAACTTCAAGCCGTTTAGATTATACGGCAATTGGGGATGCTGTAAACACTGCATCACGAATGGAAGGTTTGAACAAAATATATGGAACACGAATTATTATATCGGAATCGACCTACGAATTAGTTAAAGATTTATTTGAGGTAAGAAAGTTGGATTTAATTGCCGTAAAAGGTAAAAGTATTCCGATAAAAATTTATGAATTAATTTGTGAAAGTGGGATGATAAGTAAAGAAGAGGAAACTTTTAGAGATAGATTTGAATATGGTTTAAATCTATATCAAAATAAAAATTTTGAGAAAGCTTTATTAGTTTTTAATGAATTAAGTTTAGATAAAAATAATCTTTCGGTAAATTTGTATATAGATAGATGTAAAGAATTTATTAAAAATCCTCCAAATAATAATTGGGATGGGGTTTTTTATGCAAAAATTAAATAAACGAGGAGCAAAAATGAAAAGTGTATATTATATGTTTATTTTATTAATTATAATTTCGGTAAATATATATTCACAAAGTGAATTATTTACTTCAAGACAAAATAATTATGTTAGAGAAGGAGCAGGAGCTTATTTCGATTTAATTGAAATTTTGCCGGCAGGAAAAAAAGTTATTTTAATTGAAAAAGAAGAAAAATGGCTAAAAGTAAAGCTGGAAAACGGTAAGACAGGTTATATATCTGAAAATTGTGTAAGCGAAAAGAAACAACAAAAAGAAATTTCTTCAAAATTTGCAGATAAATGGTCTAAGTCGAATGTTTCTAAATCGGGTTTGGCAGGGGCAATTAAAGGATTGAAAGGCGTTTCCGCTAAAACCGAAAAAGGAAATCCTGATGAATTGATTAAGAATTTAAATATTCCTATTTCTAATATGGAATTAAAAACATTTTATGCAACAATTCAGTCCGAAAATAACAACAAACCTGATAATAAATTATTAAACAAATTAACCAAATTTATGCCAGAATATGATCCGGAATATGAAGAACAACAAATAGGTTTTGGTATTGCTTCACGGTTAATTCAAAATAATGTTTCTACTAACAAAAAATTGCAAAAATATTTAAATACAATAACCAGAACATTAATAAGTAGAACAAAATTTTTTGATTGGGAATTTAATGTAATAGTACTTGATAATAAGGTTGTTGACGGGTTTGCCGTACCGGGTGGTTATATATTTATAACAACAGGGGCAATAAATAATTGTAAAGATGAAGCGGAATTGGCAGCCGTAATTGCCCACGAGATGGGTCATATTTTACGAAAGCACGGATTACAAGAAATGTCTAAACGTACCGGGCATATTAAAATGGATGATGCATTTGCGGAGATGGATGAATCTTTAGGAGAAAAAGACGAAGAGACAAAACAAGTGGAAGAAGATTTGGAAGATGTGATTTTAAGCAGTTATGAAAATGTTGTTCATAAAAGATTACTTGATTATGAACTGGAAGCAGATAGAATTGCAGCCACTTTATTATATAACACCGGTTATGATGTAAATGCAATAGTTCGTTTGCACAAAAGATTAGCCACACAACACACGGTATCAAACGATGTTTTTGATAGCAATTATCTAAAACCGAACGATTTAAGTTTAAGAGTAAATAAAATTGACCAATTTATTAATGAAAATTTTGAAGAAAATAAAAACGGAGCGTTGTGTTTGGTTAGATTTAACAATAATGTAAATAAATAATTAATTATTTATTTAAATACTAAACAATTTC
>DAINPX010000194.1:0-6318 GCA_036743235.1 Melioribacteraceae bacterium | reverse complement strand
AGAAGCATACGCTGTAGTTTTGTTATTTAAGGTTTAATATGTTTGAACAAATTCTTGAATTTTTAAAACAAGCCGATACTACAGTAATTTACTCTGCTTTGTTACTATTTTCGTTTATTGAAAATGTATTTCCGCCTTCTCCAAGTGATGTAGTAGTTATTATAGGTAGTGGGTTAATAGCAAATAATATTGGTCAATATTTTTACATATTAATAGGAACAAGTGTTTTTAGTGCTTTGGGTTTTGTGGTTATGTATTATGTGGGACATTTTTTTGGAGAAAAAATTTTAAGACACCATCGATTAAAATTTATTAAAGATGATGATTTAATTAAAACTGATAATTGGTTTAAAAAATATGGCTACTATTTAATTATAGGAAATAGATTTTTACCCGGTACACGTAGCGTAATCAGTTTTTTTGCCGGCGTGCATCGTTTAAATGTAATTAATACTTTTTTGGCTGCATCGGTAAGTGCATTTTTATGGAATGCTATTATAATATATGCAGGTTATTTGTTGGGTAATAATATAGCTGCTATAGATAAGCTTTTTAGCACATACTCTTCAATAATTATTGTTATTACAATATTAATAATAATTTACATAATTTTTAGAATTAAAAAAGTGCATAAAAAATTAAAATGAAAATATTTAGAAGAAATGACATTAAAATAAAAGAGAAAATAAATATAAAACTTTTATTATTAAGCGGTATTTTGTTCGGTCTTAATTATCCTCCCATTCCTTTTCCCTTCTTCCTATTCTTTGCCATGTTACCGTTTATCCAAGTTATTTACAATTCCGAACGACTGAGTACTTTATTTAAGGCAACATATATATGGGGATTTGTAGTTAATTTAATCACATTATATTGGGTGGGAAGCTGGTCTAAAGAAACCGATCCGTTTTTGATGTTATCAGGGGGGGTATTATTATTTTTTAATCCCTTAACATTTTTTATTCCCATTACAGCATATTATTATGCTACAAAAATATTAAATAAAAATTACGCAATTTGGTTACTCCCGTTCTTTTGGGTAGCTTACGAATATTTATATTCAATTACCGATTTCCGTTTTCCGTGGCTAAGTGTAGGTAATAGTGCAGCATATTTTAATTTATATATTCAAATTGCTGATATTATTGGAGTTAGTGGATTGGGTTTTTTAATTATTATTACAAATATTGCATTGTTTCGGTATTTTGTAATATTTAAAACTACTAAAAAGATATTTAATAATTATTTGATAATTATATTAATTCTTGTAATTTTTCCAATGCTTTACGGTACTTACAAAATTTTTAGTTTTACCGAATCACCAAAAAAAGTAACAGTAGGGTTAATTCAACCTAATTTAAACCCATGGAATAAATGGCAAGCGGGCAATACATTAGAACAATTAGACTTATATCTAAAATTATCTGATACGGTAATTAGCAAAAGTGCAAAAATATTGTTCTTTCCCGAAACTGCTTTACCGGTTTATTTGTTGGATGGAAGAAATATTAATTTAGTTACAAGAATTAAAGATTACTGCGATAGTAATAATGTTGCTTTAATTACGGGTATGCCCCATATTATTTATTATTTCGGAAAAAGTAATATTCCTAAAGATGCAAAGCTATTTAAAGATGTTGAAGTGGGTTACCAATCTTATAATTCGGTTCTGCAATTTTTACCGAATAATAATAGTGCCAATTTTTACGGAAAGATTATGTTGGTTCCGTTTGGTGAAAAAGTACCGCTTGTAGAATATATCCCTTATTTAGGGGAATTAATTAAATGGGAAGTAGGAATTTCAAGCTGGAATACCGGTAAAGATACTGTTGTATTTAACACACCAATCGAAATAAATAATAAAAAATATAGTGTTAAAATAGCAGCTGTAATATGTATCGAGTCAATTTACTCACAATTTGTAAGTTCATTTGTAAAAAGAGGAGCAGAATTAATTGCAGTAGTTACTAACGACTCGTGGTATGGTAATTCAAGCGGTCCTTATCAACACCAAGCAATTAGTTTATTACGAGCTGTGGAAAATAGAAGATACGTAATTAGGGCTGCAAACGGTGGAATAAGCTGCATTGTTAATCCTTTAGGTAAAACTACTATTAAAACCAAAATGTTTACTCAAACAACAATAACCGGCAAGGTAGGAATAAATAATGAATTGACTTTTTACACAAAAAATCCTTTTATTTTTTCTACAATTTCATTAATTATTTTTATTTTTGTATTTGTTATAAATATTATAAAAAAAAATTAAAGAAAAAGTTAAATTATGAAAATAATAGATTTAAGAAGCGATACGGTAACATTGCCGAGTGAAGGAATGAGAAGGGCAATGTATGAAGCCGAAGTAGGAGATGATGTTTATAGAGAAGACCCAACGGTTATTAAGCTTGAAAGAATGGTTGCAGAAATGTTTGGCAAAGAAGCAGCTTTATTTGTACCAAGCGGTACAATGAGTAATCAATTGGCATTAAATGTATTAACCAACCCGGGGGATGAAGTTATTTGCGAAAGTGATGCCCATATTTTTCATTACGAAAGCGGTTCACCCGCAAAGTTAAGCGGAATTCAGTTGTATCCGGTTAAAGGTAAAAACGGGTTAATGTTTCCCGAAGATGTTGAAGAGTGTATTAGACACGTTGATGCTTATTATATGCCGAGAACAAAAGTTGTTGCTATTGAAAATACACATAACAGAGCCGGCGGTACAATTATTCCTTTGGGTAATATAAAAGAACTGAAAGAATTGACAAATAAATATGGGTTATATTTCCATTGTGATGGTGCAAGAATATGGAATGCTGCAACGGAAACTAAAATATCTTATGCCGAGTATGGTAAATATTTTGATACAATATCTGTTTGTTTATCCAAAGGGTTGGGTGCTCCGGTCGGTAGTCTTTTGTTAGGAACTAAAGATTTAATAACAAAAGCATTTAGAGTTAGAAAATCTTATGGCGGCGGTATGAGGCAAATAGGTATTTTAGCTGCTGCAGGTATTTATGCACTTAAATACCATTTATCTGCTTTAAGCGAAGACCACAAAAAGGCTAAACTTTTGGCAAATTACTTGGCAAATAACGATATTTTTGAAATAGATTATGATAATGTTCAAACAAATATGGTTATGTTTAAAGTTAATGAGTTTGATACCAAAGAATTTATTGAAGAATGCAGTAAGCTTGGGTTACTTCTTTCGGAAGGGAAACCGAAAATTATTAGAGCAGTTACACATAGGGATATATCATTTGAAGAAGTAGAATTTTCAACAAGAATAATTACTCGTGTAATTGAAGAAGGAAATAAATATAATACAAGGAAACCAATATGGAGATAAAAGACTTTAGGCATTCAATTACTTTTGATGTAAAATTTAGAGAAGTTGATTTAATGGGGGTTGTTAATAATGCGGTTTATTTCAGCTATTTTGAGGATGCAAGAATTAGTTATTTGGATACTATTAAAAACAAATATAAACTTTTAGAATTTTTGGAAGGCGATAACTTTGTTATTATGGCAAGAAATGAGTGTGATTATGTTAAACCTTTATTTATGAAAGATAAAGTTACCATTTTTACAAAAGTTAATTTTATTAAAAAATCCAGTTTCGGTTTTTTACATTTAATAATTAATCAGAATAACGAAGTTATTGCAAAAGGCGGAGGTGTTTTTGTCAACATTGATAAAAACACTATGAAAAGCAAACCTTTACCCGAAGAATTTTATAAAGCGATTGTTGAATTTGAAAAAGAAGTAAATATTGTAGAATGAGAATTGTTTTAGATATTGAAACTGCCGGCTACGATTTTGATATGTTGACCGAAAGTCAACAAGAATTTATTTTAAGGTATGCCGAAAAAGAAAAAGACGAAGAGATTAAAAACTTAAAAAAAGACGAGTCTATTAGATATTTAAGTTTATATCCTTTTTCCGCATATGTTACGGCAATAGGTATTTTAAATATAGAAAACAATAAGGCAAGTGTTTTTTATTTAGGAGATACACCTGAAGAATTTGAGAATAGCGAAAAAACATTAAAATGCCGTTCTTTTTCCGAAGAAGAAATGTTATTAAACTTTTGGAGTTATATTTCAAAAGTAGATACGGTTATCTCTTTTAACGGAAAGAATTTTGATTTCCCCTTTCTAATGTTGCGTTCTGCCGTTTTAAGAATTAAACCGAGTTTGGATTTAGTAAACCTAAAAAAAAGTAATTTAGTGCATATTGATTTATTAGAACAATTCAGTTATCATAATTTAATAAAAAAGTTTAATTTGGATTTTTATTGTAATGCTTTTGGTATTAATAGCCCTAAAACGGATATTGAAAACGGAATGGAAGTAAAAAACTTGTTTAAAGCAGGCAGATATAAGGAGATTGCAAACTACTGTTATAAGGATTTGGTTGCGACTGCCGAATTATATAAAATTTGGAATAATTATTTGAACATATAATAAATTATTTATTAATTTAAAGGTATTATCATGACTAATGTATTAGATTTTTTGAAACAAGAACCGGCTAAATTTATAGCCTTTTTAAAAGAAAATAAGATAAAAAAGTTTTATTTTGTAACGGACGAAAAAACAAATAAAGTAGTATCGTCTCATGATGAATTAAAACCGATTGCCGAGTATATTAATGCAGATAAGCGAGATTATTTAAAGCATGAAGGAATGTTTTTTGAATTAAGCGAAAAATATGACTCATTATACGGAGCATTTGTACACAAAACAAACAGAGGACAAGCTGCCGGTGGATTAAGATATTGGAAATATTTTACTTTGGAAGATTTTTTACGCGATGGACTTAGATTAAGTGCAGGTATGACACGTAAAAACTCGCTAGCCGGTTTATGGTGGGGTGGTGGAAAAGGAATTATTATTCATAACCCCGAAGTAGATTTTTATGATAAAGATATACGTAAATATTTATATCAAGATTACGGACGTTTTGTTACAACTCTACAAGGCTGTTATATAACCGCCGAAGATGTAGGTTCTAATACCGAAGATATGGCAAATGTTCATTTAACAACTCGCTTTGTTACATGCATACCGCCTGAAGTTGGCGGAAGCGGAAACCCTTCGGAACCGACTGCACGCGGCGTAATATCGGGTATGGAAGCAGCATTAAACTTTTTAGGAACGGATTTTAAAGATAAAACTATTGTTGTGCAGGGTATGGGTAATGTAGGAGCTCCCGTAATTAAATATGCATTTGAAAAAGGAGCAAAAAAAATTATTGCCGGAGATATTAACGTTAATACAATTCAAAAGGTTATAAACAATTTACCTGGTAAAAATCTTGAAACCCGTTTAACCGAAATTGGTGATAATTCAATTTTACTGGAAGAGTGTGATGTTGTTGCCCCATGTGCAACCGGTGCAATTTTAAAGCCTGAAATAATTGAAAATTTAAAAGCTAAAATTGTTTGCGGTGCAGCAAATAATCAATTGGAAGATAGCGATAGAGACGATGTTTTATTACAAAAACGAGGAATTGTTTACGTACCCGATTTCTTAACAAACCGCATGGGTATTGTTAATTGTGCCAACGAACAGTACGGTTATGTTAATAACGACCCATTATTTGAACAACAATTAAATAAAGATTGGGAATATTCGGTTTATCAAACAACTTTACGTGTTTTAAATGCTTCTAAGGAAACAGGCATGCCTCCTGCAAAAAAAGCTATTGAACTTGCAGATGAATTAGCCGAAGTTAATCATCCTATTTTTGGTCATCGCGGTCAGTTGATAATAAACACTTTAGTTGAAAATAAATGGCATCTAAAATAAATAGACAATTAAGCCTTATGAATGTTTTTCATAAGGCTTTTTTTATTAAGATTGGCAACTATTTTTCGGATGCGATATTAAAAAAACAGACTTTGTATTTCGGAATTTTTTTACCGGTTGTTTATTCTTTTATTGCTATTTTTTTCACTCCCGTTTGGGGCGATGAATTATTATATCATATTCCAACGGCAAAAAATTTCACTTTTTCTGTTTTGTTTGGTGATAACTTATTATATAATACAGCTTATACACCTCTACCGTATATAATAGGTAAAACATTTATTAATATGTGGGATAGTTATATACTGTTAAGGCTTATTAACTTTTTAATATTTTTATGTCTATTGTTGGTGTTTTATAAGATTTTTATATTGCTTAATAAAAAACCATTGTTTTTTATATTACTACTAATTTCAAATCCTTATTTATTGCGAGCCTCAACAACATATTACATGTTTAATTACGGCTTATTATTTGCATTTATTGCTTTTTACTTTATAAT
>DAINPX010000193.1:0-6332 GCA_036743235.1 Melioribacteraceae bacterium | reverse complement strand
ACTTGTGCTATTAAAGTACTCTTTCAAAAACAGTTGCCCGGTTTTGTAAATGCCCTTAATAAAACAAAATGCTTTTTCAAATGATAGACCACTTAATCTGGCAATTAAAAAAGTATTTTTAATGCTTTTTAAGATATTTGAGTGCATTCCGTCTGTACCTAAAAGGATATTATTGTTTAAAATACTATGATAATTATGAAATCCCACAGAATTATTTAAATTTGAATCCACATTTATTGCTAAAGGAATAGATAGCCTAGATAATTCGGATAGTTCTTCAAAATTTAATTTAACTCCGTGAGCTAATATACTTTTAGTATTTAGTAAATTATAATATAAAAAACGATCCAATGGTGTTTTCTTATATTTAGATATAGATAATAATCTGTCTTCTTCTCCCTCACAAATGTGCAAATGAATACCGGCATTTAATTGATTGTTTAAATCAGCAATATTTTTTAAGGTATTATCTGAAACAGTAAATGATGCATGCAACCCAATCATTCCTTTTGATAAAGGATAACTATTTGAAAGAAAGTCAAAATTTTCGACAATTGCATCTTGTGTTTTTATTTGGCCGTTTCTATCAGTTATTTCATAACTTAATATGTTACTTATATTTAATGAATTTAGCGATTCAGCAATTATTTTTAACGAGCCTTTAATAAAATTTGGTGAAGAATGATGGTCAAAAATGTAACCGACTCCGTTTTTTAATGCATCTATTCCGGTTAGTAACGAGCTATAATAAATGCTTTCTTCGGTTAAACATAAGTCTTCTTTCCACCAATAATCTGCAAGAATTTTTTCAAAGCTATCCATAGGGGAATTTATATTAAAACCCTTGGCTAGTTTAGAATAAATATGTTCGTGAAAATTACAAAATGGTTTTGTAACAACTCTTCCTGCTAAATTAATAATTTCATAATCGGAATAGTCATTGTCTGCATAATATTCTTCAATAATATTGTTGTTAATAACAATCGAACCTAAAAAAGGTACGAGGCAAAAATTTATTTCTTGTAAAAAGCATCCGTTTTTTAAAACTACTTTATTCATAATTATGCAACTACTTTTAAAAATTTACCTAGTTTATCTCTGTTTTCGTTTTTCTTGTGTTCACTATCAAAAATTAACTCACCGCGTAAAAAGGTTTGTTTTACCTTTACTTTTAATTCTACACCTTCAAAAGGAGTATATTTCCCTTTAGAAAACATAGATTCATAAGTAATTTTCTGTTTCTCCCATAAATTAATAATAGAAAAATCGGCATCAAAATCCTTACTAATTGATCCCTTGTTTTCAAAAATAAAATACTCGTATGGATTAAGAAGTTTTATGGTTTTTTCAAGTGAAATGTTACCGTCAATAAATCCAAGTGATAAAAGAAACGGAACTCTGTGTTGAACTCCCGGTATGCCACCGTAAACTTCCCAAAAATTTGATGACATCTTTTCAAGCATCGGATCACATCCGGCATGGTCAGTTGTAACAAAATCTATTGTGCCGTCTTTTAAACCTTGCCATAAACCGTTTTTATCTTCTTCAAACTTTACAGGAGGAGCAGTCTTTAAAAAGTTGGAAATACATTTATTCTCAAAATCATTTTGAGTAAAATATAAATAATGAGGGCAAGTTTCAACAGTAATATTAATACCAGAAGATTTTGCTTTTCTTATTAAATCCGTTGCCTCTTTAGAGCTTAAATGAACAATATGAATTTTTGTGTTATGCTTTTTCGCAATTTCAATTAATTTTTTTACCGCTTTAACTTCTGCTTCAATTCCTCGTGCTTCACAATATGCTTGCCAATCTGTTCTATTCTTAAATTGAAATTCAGCCATTTTTGACTTAATAAAAATTTTATCTTCAGCATGTACTGCAATCATACTTTTCATTTTTTTCATAATTTCAGCAATATTATCAATTTCAGCATAGGTCAAATCTTTAAATGTATTCATACCGGAAATAGTATAGATCTTAAATCCTGGAACTCCTTCTTCAATAAGATACTCTAAATTCTTCTTTATCGTATTATTTTTATCGGCATTATTGCTACTTATGCCACCCCAAAATGCATAATCAATTCTACTTCTTCCTTGTAATGCTTCTTTTTTTAGCAAAAGATTTTTTACAGAGACCACAGGAGGTACTGATGTGCATGGCATATCTATTACGGTAGTAACCCCACCTGCAGCAGCTGCATAAGAAGCATGTTCAATATCTTCTCTGTGTTCGTAGCCGGGAGTGTTAAAATGAACATGAGTATCTAAAGAACCATACATTAACAAATTATAATTTCCGTTAAATTCAATAAAATCCGAACTGTTATTATTAACAAAATCTTTAACGAAATTATCTCTGCTTTCCAAAGTGCATATTATATTCCAGTCAATTTCTCCTGAAACATCAATAATATCTATAATTGTATCATTAAATATTATATTTACTAATTTTAATTTGTTATCTCTGGTATTAATAAATACATTTTTTAATATTTTCATTTCTACACCACTATAGGGGTAACCCTACTTGATTATTAAATTCTTCAATCAATTCATCCCATTTATGAACAGTATTATATCTTGTCTTCCAATAATCTTCATCGTACCATTGGTCATTCAATTCTTCGGGTGTTTTACCTTGTTGTTCTACCCAAGTAAAATACTTTAAATTATGAACGGCTTTTTTATCATAATAGCTTAATTCTTTAAAGTGTTCTGTATTTTGATTTTTCAAAACAACATTAAAATCTATTGCAGCTTGTTCTTTAGTATATTGACCGTTAATTTCTCTCTGTTCTATAATGCGGCTTTTATACATATCCATCGAATCTGTAAAAACAGTAAAAATTATATCATTTTCGGTATATTCATAGTATTTTGCCATTTTAATAGCCGATATCATATTGGAAATACTGGAAATACCCAATAAGTGTAATTTATCAACAGATTCTCTATCAACTCTTAAATTATTAATTAAATAATCTTTTCCTGCTTCTTCATTAAATAAACGCATTACCGAAATAGGATGATTATCATCAATTGCAACTGCGGAATCCATGTTTTTTACATTATGTATCCATGGAATATGTTTATCTCCAATTCCTTCAATTCTATGAGCACCAAAACCGTTATATAAAATAGTAGGACACTGTAATGCTTCAGAAACTAATACTTTAACATCTTTATAAGCGTCAATCAAATAATCTCCCGCTGCAATAGTACCAGCAGAACCTGTTGCACTAACATATGCAGAGAGTCTTTGACCTTCTTTTTTTACTTGTTCATATACTCGTTCAATCATTTTACCTGTAACTGTATAATGCCAAATAGAATTGCCGAATTGATCAAATTGATTAAAAATATAATATTCATCACTGTTGGCTTCAAGTTCGTGGCATTTATCATAAATTTCTTTCACATTACTCTCACAACCTGTAGTTGCATAAATTTCCGCTCCCATACTTTTTAACCATTCAAAACGTTCTTTACTCATTTCTTCCGGCAAAATTGCAACCGCATGAACTGATAATAATACGGAGTTAAAAGCACCTCCACGACAATAATTACCTGTAGATGGCCATACGGCTTTGTGGTATTCCGGATTAAATCTTCCTGTTGTTAAATATGGAGCTAAACAGCCATAAGTTGCTCCAACTTTATGTGCCCCGGTCGGGAAATACGAACCTACCAAACCAATTACTCTTGCTTTTATACCGGTAATTTCTTTTGGAATTTCAAAATAATTTATATCTCCTATTCCTCCTGTAGATAAATCATTTTGCCAATTAATTCTAAAAAGATTTAAAGGATGAGTCTCTTCTTTTCCTATTTTTCTTAATTTTTCAATTATTTTATTATTAATTGTTTCAGGATTTTGTAATTCACTAAATTTGGGTAAAATAATTCCCCTTTCTCTACATCTTTTAATAGTTTTTTTTAAGAATTCTTCATTCTCAATTTCCCATTTCCAAGTATTCATTTTTCACCTAAATAATATCAAAATATCTTATTAATATATCAATAATTGAATTAATAAAAAAACGAAAAATTAACAATTATTTAATATGTCTTTTATATTTAACATGTTGCATTTTATAAAATCTGCATTGTGTAAGTGGTTAGATTGGAAAAAATCATCAAATAACCAATCTCTAATGATTATAAGATAATTATTCTTTATAAATAATTTTTCCTTAATTAAATAGTTTATTCCTTTAAATAATCCCATCCCTTGTTTTTCTAATAATCCCCATTCATCAATAACAAATAGTCTATTTTTACTTTCCGAAGACCTTGAGATCAAATTATTTAAATTACAAAAAATTTCTTCATTAAATATATAATTACCAATACTTATTGTCTTTTTATTTGTATGGTTACAACATGTAAGTTCTTCAATAAAATTTGTTTCCAAGTATTTTATATATCTTTTATTATTTTTTTTTAGTTGAACAAAGCCGTTAAAATTATTATCTTCAGCCATTTTATTAATCATTTCCGATTTACCCGAATTTATCTTATCAGTAAAAATAATTAATGCCATCACTATCCCTTAATAAATGTTAAAATTAAAAGTCTAATGAATTGTATGTACTTAATAATCCCCTTATTTCCTTTTATTTCATTCCAAACAGATGCTGAAAGTTTTTTTATTGCTGTAAAACTAATAATAATATCATTAACTTCAGATTGATATAAATTTTGTTTTTTGGATAAAAACTTTGTCGCTAATTTTGTTAAAAAAGGAGACAATAAAAATCCCCAAAGAATAAATACTGAAAAAAAACGGATGACAATTAAAATATAGTTTATTAATTTACTTTGCGGTTCAAAAAAATACGAAATTCCAATTAAAATTAATATTAAAAAAATTAAAATAAATTTCTTTAATGGTTTTTTCTTTTTTTTCTTTAAATTATCAAATAAAATTGCCTCTTGAAAAGTATCTATTATTATTAACTTAGTATCCTTTCTCTGCAGATCTGATATTATTTTTAATGAAATTATGCTAAAAACAATTGCTGAAAGTAGATGAATACTTATATAAAATACTATTAACCAAAGACTTAAACTAAACTGTTTAACAAAACCAAATTGTTTTGCTATAAAAATTGTATAAGTATCTATTGCCTGCCATAATGAATTACCAAATAGTAATTGAATAAATATAAGTTTCTGTAATGAAAATATTATCATTGAAAAAAAAGCAAAGCCAAAAATACGTAAATATTTATTATTAAATGTTATTGAAAATAAATAACATAATAATCCTTGTATTGAAACTGAAAAAAATGCATTTATGGGAGTATAAGGACTAATAATTAATTTAATTATTAATACAATTAATGTGGCTTTTAAAATTGTCTTTTTATCGTTATTTGAGTAAGAAAGTAGGCTTAAAAAAATAATTGCTAAACCTCCGATAAGCA
Organism: Melioribacteraceae bacterium; assembly: GCA_036743235.1. Lineage (GTDB taxonomy): Bacteria > Bacteroidota > Ignavibacteria > Ignavibacteriales > Melioribacteraceae > JAEXOD01. Next base: position 898 of record DAINPX010000193.1, on the reverse strand, counting down.
AGCCTGTAACAGGTATTTTAAATAAATGTAAAAATCCTCCTAAAATTGATTCACTAAAAGCCCATAATGTAATTACTCTATTTTCATTAAATTTATTGTTTATCGTTTCCAAAAAAATCCTTATAATTACTAATTAAATTAAAATTCTATGATACCAATACTACTTATAATTATTATTTATTGTATTCTTATAATTCTTATATATGCAAAAGTTAAATACGATATACAAGATAAAGTTATTAAATCTAAAAATAAGTTTTCAATTATTATTGCCTCAAAAAATGAGGGCTTAAATATAAGGAATCTTATCGAATCATTAAAGAAAATTAATTATTTGAATAACTATTATGAAATTATTTTTGTTGATGATCATTCTGTTGATAATACAAGAGAAATAATACAAACTGAAATATCAAACCTTAAAAATGCGAAATATTTATTTGTTACAAAAAAGAATTATGCAGGCAAAAAAGGGGCAATCGATTTTGGTATAAATAATGCATTATATGAAAACATTGTAATTACCGATTCCGACTGTATTGTTCCGCCTGATTGGTTGAACGAAATTAATAATAAGATAAACGAAGGAGTTGATTTTGTAATCGGTATTTCTCCGTTTTTACAATACAAAAAGCTAATAAACCAATTATCTTGCTTTGAAAACTTACGTTCTAATATTATTACAATATTTTCAGTAAAAATTAAGTTACCATTTACCGCTTGTGCTCGAAATTTATGCTTTAAAAAATCATTTTATAATCAGATAAACGGATTTGCTAATTTGCAAAAAACCTTAAGCGGTGATGACGATTTATTATTAAAAGAAGCAATTAATAACAAATTATCTATAGATACTTTATTTAACGATAAATCTTTTGTTTTTAGCAAATCCAAAAAT